>DASYUQ010000239.1 GCA_036001065.1 Candidatus Methylomirabilota bacterium | reverse complement strand
CCTTTCCGTCAGCGTGCAGCTTGATTCGGGTGCGGAGGTCGTGCGTCGTTCCGGTGTAGAGCCGTTGATCTCGATCACTCCGCAACACGTACGTGTAGTACACGGCGCCTCCCTTGGCGCGAATAGTTGGAACGGCACTAGTCCTCCCGCACGGCAACCCAGTTCTGCATACGACGCCGGCCCACCAGCCGTCCGAGGCAACTCGCCTCGTTCGACGAGACGACACGGAAGCCGCGGCCAGTCAGGGCCCGTTCGATCTGGCCGATGATCAGGTCGGTCGGGTGAAGCCGGTAGGCGTTGAGGTGCGGCCGTCGCCAGCGGTCGATCCGGCGGAGCCAGTAGCCCAGGTAAGAGTTGGTGTCCACGCTCAGCCCGAGCACGCCCCCGCGACGGACCACCCGGCACATCTCCGCGACCGAACGGGGGACGTCCTCGACGTGGTCCAGGACGTTGTTGCACACGACGACGTCAAAGCTCGCGGCGGGGAACGAGAGGGCCTCGGACTTGCCGATGACGTAGCGGCACTCGGCCCTGATGCGGCGCACCAGTCCGTCGGCGTGCGGGTTTCCGGTGGCCACCGGCAGCAGCCCCAGCGAGTCCACCCCGATTCGGAGCCGGCAGCGGGGGAAAAGCCACAGTAGCCCCGTGCCCATCGGCCCCACGCCGACGTCGAGCAGCGAGCCTGGCTCGGCCGCCACGTAAGCCTGCAAGCGCCAGGCGAGGTCCAGATCCTCGCCGATCTCGTACATGACGCCGATCGAGTCGCTGCAGCGCCGGCTCCAGTAGTTTCGCTCGCGACTCTGCGCGTCCCGCCAGACAGCGCGGGGCTCGACCTCGCCCCCGACCGCGAGCGACGGCGGCCCCGGGTCAGTCACTGGCCCGCCCTCCACCCAGCCGGCCTTCAACGAGCCGAACGAACCGCATCGCCACCTGCGACCAGTCGTAGGCCGCATGCGCCGCCGCCTGGTCCAGCGTGGGAGGCATGGCGCCGGCCAGGATCTCCTCGACGGCCCGCGTCCACCGGGCGTAATCCCGCACCGGGATGACCGCGCCGGCTCCGTGGGCCCGCATCCGCTCCCACGTCTCGCCCACCGGCGTCGTGAGGACGGGCAGGCCGCAAGCCATCGCCTTCATGACGGCCACCGATGACCCTTCGGCCGTCGAGGTCGATACGTACACATCCGCGATCCAGTAGAGCTTCCGGAGGCGCTCGCCGGTCACGTAGGGATGGACCAGCACCCGCCGCGGATGGCGCACCCGCCCGACCAGGACGGCGAGCGCGTCAGTGTGCCTGGCCTCGCCGTGCCCGGCCAGCGCCAGCAGCACGTCCGCGCCCTCGCGGACCTGGTCCACGGCCTCGATCAGGCGATCGAACTGCTTGCGGGGGACGAAGTTCCCCGAGGCGAAGAGAACGACGGTCGATGGGCCGATACCCTGCGCCGCCCGCAGCGCGCGCTTGACGTCTTTGTCGGGGACTGGTCGCCAGAAGTCGAAGTCGCAGCCCATGGTGAGCCGCTCGATGGGACCGTGATAGACCTTGCTGACCTCCCGCGCATCGTAGGAGCACTGCGCCGTGACCGCATCGATCCACCTCAGCTCGCGCCCGAGCCGCCAGTGCTCCAGCGCCAGATCGAGGTAGGTCAGCGGTCGGTGGAGCCCCAGCAACTCGGTGCTCGGTACCGTGCACATGCCGTGTCCCACGAGCAGAACGGGCCAGGATCGGTCGGGCCCGAAGCGCTCCAGCAGCATCCCATAGAAGGGGACGCGGAAACCATGCAGCACCAGCAGGATCCGCCGGTCGCGCAGCGCGCCGAGCCGGCGCAGGACTGGCTCGCTGTAGAGCCCGGGCATGCGCCGAACCCCACGGCGGTACGGGCGCTCGAGGGCCGGGAACAGACGATGGACGACCCCCGTCTCGAGTGTTTCCGCGTACTCGCGATCGGCGCGCAGATCGGGCTGCCACACCTCCCAGCGGTAGGACGCGCCGGCCCGAAGCACGCTGGCGCCGAGTAGGTCCGGCCATTCCCGTTTCCAGAATCCCACCCACGATCCATCCGGCCGCGCCCACGCCACGTCGGGACGCGCGCCGGGAGCGAACTCATAGGCGGGACCGTGGGGCATGAGATTGACGACGAGTGGCCGCTCGGTCATACGCGCAGGACCCATAGCCCCGTCGCCCGCCAGAGCCCGTACCGCGCCCGCTGGACGAGCGCCCCGGCGCCATCCACCCTTCGGTGGATCGCGCTCCCACCGACGTAACGCAGGCCCAGCCCGCTGAGCCAGCAGTGCCAGCGGAGGCCGCCGTACCGCGCCTCGTGGCCTTCGAGATGGTAGGGGTGCGTTTGGGAGCCTGAGAACGACCCCTTTTCCACGAGCAGCCCCCCCGGGCGCAGCGCCGTGATGAGACGGCGGGCCGCCTCCAGCGGCTCCGGCAGGTGCTCGAACACGTCGAAGCAGATCGCCACGTCGTAGACGCCGTCGGGCTCGGGGAGCATCGACGCCGAAGGCAGAAATCGAGCCGTGCGGCCCCGCCGGGCGAAACGGTGTCGGGCAAAGCGAAAGGCGGGGCCCTCAACGTCGACCAGCGCGACCTCGTAGCCGCGCTCGGCCAGGAAGAGCGCGTCGGTTCCCACCCCGCAGCCAAAGTCGTAGACGCGACGAAAGCCGACTGTAGCCGGGAACCGCTCAGCCAGCAGCCCCAGGGTCTCCCAGTAGGGACTCCGCGACGGGCTGGCGTGCCACTGCATGAGCTCCCAGACGTAGAGGTCGGTCGACTGGTAGAAGCGCAGGATGTCCCCGGCCGTCCTGGGGTCGGCGCGCCGCCAGGCCTCCACCATCTCCGCCGAGGAGTACTCGCGGAGCCGCGTCAGGCACGCCTCACGGCTGAGGCCGGTGAACGTGGCCAGGTCGTCGAGGTCGTCAGGGGTGACGTAGATCGGGTCGAATCGGTCCTCGGCCTCGACCACCGGCGGGCTCACCGGCATGGCCGCACCGTCCAGTCGTGGTCCGACGGCGTTCTCACTTCACGTACCGCCCGCTGGCCAGCGCGTGCAGGACCCCCCAGGAGAACCCCAGCGCGTAGGTGACGGCGAACACCGGCAATCCCAGCTCGCCGTGTCGCACCGCGGAAACCACCCCGCGCTCCAGCACGCCCGGGACGTTGCGGTCGGCCAGGGCGGCCAGGCTTCGCCGCAGCCGGCCCTGCGGCGCCACGCACACGTTCCGGCCGTGCCACGCGGCCTCGCGGAGGACCTCCCGCAGCGATTCCGGGCCCCGGTGATAGCAGACCGCCCCGCGCACGATGCGGGCCAGCACACCCGTGCGGCGGGCTACGGAGAGATCGTCGCCCCGGCCCTCGTTCTCGGCGAAGCCGCCCGCCTCGAGAAAGAAGTCCTTTCGCACGGCGCGGTACATGAGCTCGCCTTCGGGTGGGGTCACCGGCTGGCGCCGCCGCCCGGGCCGCCGGAAGTAATAGCTCTCGCACCGTGCCCAGCGGTGGTCCCAGTTCAACACGAGCTCGTCCCAGTGGCACGTGGCCACGGCCTCGCCCAGTATGATGGGCGCCACCAGCGTCGAGACGTAGCCGGCCTCGTAGACCATGTCGGCGTCGGCAAAGACCAGGATGTCCCAGGCCGCCTTCCGCGCCCCGACGTTGCGCGTCGGCCCCAGACCCCGGTGGGGCTGCCGCAGAACGGTGAGGCCCGTCGCCTCACAGATTCGCGCCGACTCGTCCCGCGATCCATCGTCGACCACGACGATCTCCAGGGGCCGGAAGTCCTGCCCGAGGAGGGACAGCAGGCTCTCCCGCACGCAGTGGGCCTCGTTGTAGACGGGCACAATGACGCTGACGGACGCGTTGGGGATGGGGCCCCGGCCCGGCCGGCCAGCCGCGGTCACCGCGGTCGGCTCGATCACCGCCGCCGCTTCCACACTCGGCGAATCCGGGTGGCCAGGGCCCGGCACCGGCCCGAAGTCTCTTCGCGGTCGGCCGCGCCTGCCCAGGCGACCCGCAGGGCGGCTCGGTACGCCTCGAGCGGGTTCGGGCGGGCCTCCGTTTCGTAGCGGAACGCCCCGAACCCGGAAAAGTGGCACTCCCGCGTGAGTTCCAGCTTCGGGTAGGGCAGCGCCTCCCAGAACCTCGGCAGGTCGTTCATGAGGACGTCGTCGAGGACGACGAGCGCGCCGGGGTTGCACAGGTGTCGGTAGACGCTCCACTCCGCCGCCAGCTGAACGAAGGTGTGGTCGGTGTCGATGAACAGCAGGTCGATGCCGATCGGCAGGTCGACCCCGAAAATGCTCAAATCGAGGTCGTTCCCCGAGACGAAGCGGAATCGCGCATCGCTCGTCGCGGACGCGGGCACGAACTTGAGGGTCGGTCGGAGGTCGCAGGTGACCAACCGCGCGGCCATCGGCAGCTCCGACAGCATGATGAGCGTGCTGGCGCCGAGCCCGCCCCCCAGCTCCACGGCCAGGCTCGGCTTGAGCAGCCGGACCGCCAGCGCCAGCCACTGGTAGTAGAACGACCGGCCCTCGGCATTCACGATGTACCCTCGGTACTCCTCGTCGACCCGCGAGAGCACGTCCGCCGGCGGCTGGTAGGTTCGGCTGGCCGCGACGATGTCCCCGTGCAGCCGCGTCAACGAGTCAGGCCCGACCATCCGCACCATCGCCGGCGCGGGCCTCGCAGGCCACATCGCCATCTATCAGGAACCTGCTCTCGCGCTCGAACACCCGATAGCCGGCCCCATAGAAGTCGCCGTCGACGACGGTGAGAGGAGCCGCCCACAGGATGAAATCGGACGGCACACCGTCGGCCACGACGAAGGCATCGAGGCGGTAGCGCCCGGGCACGAGCGGAAAGCGCCGGATCTCGCAGACGAGCCTGCCCGCACCGGGAATCCGGGCCAGCCTCCGCCCCAGGAACCGGGACCCGAACTGAAAGAGCAGGTCGCCCGCCTCTGTCCGCACGACGATATGGAACTCAACGTTCCGCGCCCCCCGCCCGTCGCGCGTCTCGTACTCGAAGACCAGGCGCACGGTCTCGCCGTTGCGAATGGCCTCGAGCCGCTCGTCCTTGTCGTTCTGGATGCCGAAGCCGATGAGCCGCACCTCTCCCGACCCGGTGCGGTCCCGTCGCTCCGCCACCGGGGGTTCCGCCGCCCCGCTGAACTGGTTGAGGTAGACGGTCACCGCCTCGGTGGCGGGGCCGGAGAACACCACCCGTCCAGCCTCGAGCACGAGACCCCGCTCACAGATGCTTGTGACGGCACCCATGTTGTGGCTCACGAAGAGGATGGTACGGCCCGTCCGGGCCACGTCCCCCATCTTGCCCAGGCACTTGCGCTGGAAGGCGGCGTCGCCCACGGCCAGGACTTCGTCGACCAGCAGGATCTCTGGCTCCAGGTGAGCGGCCACCGCGAAGGCCAGACGAAGGTACATGCCGGTGGAGTAGTGCTTGACGGGCGTGTCCAGGAAGCGCTCGATCTCGGCGAAGGCCACGATCTCGTCGAATTTCCGCTGGATCTCGGTGCGTCGCATCCCGAGGATGGCCCCGTTCAGGAAGACGTTCTCGCGCCCGGTGAGCTCGGGATGAAACCCGGTGCCGATCTCCAGCAGCGAGCCGATGCGCCCGGACAGCACCACCTCACCGGACGTGGGTTCGGTGATCCGGGCCAGGATCTTGAGGAGCGTGCTCTTGCCGGCGCCGTTGCGGCCGATGAGCCCGACGACTTCGCCCGGGCGCACCTCGAAGGAGACGTCCCGCAGCGCCCACAGCGTGTCGGACTCGGAGGCAGCTCGCCCCCAGGCTCGCCGGCGGAATGGCGCCGTCAGGGCCTGCGTCAGGCTCTCCCGGAGGCTGCCATAGGGGCCGCGGGGCGCGCCGATCGTGTACCGCTTGCCCACGCCCTCGGCCCTGATCGCCAGCATGCTCACCACTCAGATGGTGTCCGCGAACGTGCGCTCCGTTCGGCGGAAGTAGGCGAGGCCCGATACCAGGATGACCACCGTGACGGCGGTCGACGTCGCCAGGAGGCCGCCGGATGCGCCGGAGGTGCCCAGCAGGGCCCGGCGGAAGCCCTCCACGACCCCGGCCATCGGGTTGAGCCCGTACCAGGCGCGCCAGGGCTCGGGCACCAGGCTGGCCGGATACGCGATGGGCGTGGCCAGGAACCACACCTGCACCAGGAACGGAATCGCGTAGCGCACGTCGCGGTAGCGCACGTTGAGCGCCGACAGCCAGGCGCCCGCCCCGGTGGCCAGTCCCAGCGCCAGGAGCACGAACAGGGGAAGGCTCCAGACCGTGGGACCGGGGGCCACGCCGTAGTAGGCGGCGAGCACGACGAAGACACCGCACGCGATCAGGAAGTCGACGAGGCTGGCCAGCACCACCGCCAGGGGGATGACGAGCCGGGGGAAGTAGACCTTCGTGATGAGGTTCTGATTGACGACGACGCTGGTGCTCGATTCCGTCAGCGCGTGCGCGAACAGCTGCCAGGGCAGCAGCGCGCAGAGGGTGAACAGCGGATAAGGCATCCCCTCGGAGGGCAGCCCACCCAGACGACCGAAGAACACCGTGAACACCACCATGGCGAACACCGGCTGGATCACGGCCCAGGCGATCCCCAGCATCGTCTGCCTGTACCGGACCTTGATGTCGCGCCAGGCCAGGAAGTAGAGCAACTCGCGGTACGCCCACAGGTCGCGCAGCGACACCCCGGTCCAGCCCCTCGACGGCCGGATGACGACGAGCGACGGACCGGCGGCCTCCGCCACTGGCTCGACCATTACTTCCTCGCTCGGCCCGCCCGCCGTGGCCGGCCACCGTGCTCGGTGACGTAGGCCTCCACGGTGGCGGTCCACGCGCCCTGCGCGCGCAGAATCAGCTCCACGCACTCGCGCAGCGCCCCCTGCCCGCCCCGCGCGCGGGTGACGACGTGGGCGATCTCGATCACCTCGGGCGCGGCGTCGGCCACCGCGATGGCGAGCCCCGCTCGCTGGAGTGCGGGTACATCGAGCAGGTCGTCGCCGATGTAGGCGCTGGCTTCGAGCGGGAGCCCGAACTGGGCGCACAGGTCCTCGAGCACCTCGCCCTTGCGCCGGGCCCCCAGCACCACGGCGTCCACACCGAGCTTGTCGGCCCGGGCCTGGGCCACCGTGCTCTTCTCGCCGGTGACGAAGGCCGTTCGTAGCCCACCTCGCTTGGCCAGGGCCACCGCCACCCCGTCGCGGCTGTGGAAAGATTTCAGCTCATCGCCCCGCTCGCTGAGCACCATGCGGCCGTCGGTCAGCACGCCGTCCACGTCCGTCACCAGCAGGCGGATCGGCCGGGCCCGCCGGACGACCGTTCGAGGGACGCTCACAGCGCGTACCGGACCGCCGGGGTCGGCTGAGCTGCGGCATGACTCTCGGCCTCTTCCATAATCGGCAGCACGGCCACGACACCCGCCAGGAACCAGAAGGGCTCCATGATGCGGACGATGATGAAGGTGTTCGATCCGAACGCATGGAACAGCAGCCCGACGAGGCCGGCCACGAAGCCGAGGGCCAGGCCCCGGTCCTCGGGCTGCTGCAGTCGACGCAGGGCGCCAAGGCCGGACCGGAAATTGGCCCACAGGAGCGCCAGGAAGGCCGCGAAGCCGATGATCCCCGTCTCCACCAGTGTCCGGGCGTACTGCGCGTCCATGAACTTGAAGCCGGTGACGCCCCAGCCGAAGACCGGGCGCTGCGTCCAGGCCTTGAAGGCGTTTTGCATCGAGAGCAATCGCTCCGAGGTGGAGGGGTCGAAGGCCACCCCCCCCAGCCGGGCGGTGGCCTGGCCCCGCTCCGGCACGAAGGTCTGGGTGATCCGCCGGGTGACCTGGGTTGGCAGCAGAGACGGGACGAGGAGCGGGGCGGCGACGAGCAAGACCATGAGCACGCCCAGCATCAGCCTGCGCCGGCTGGACAGGACGGCCAGCGCGATCACCGTGGGGATCACGCCCAGGTAGGCGGCGCGTGAGAGCGTGAAGAGGAAGGGGACGGCCATGAGGCCGACCAGACCGGCCATGGCGACCCGCATGCGCAGGCGGGGCGACTCCAACGCGACGCCGGCGGCCACCGCCATCATCAAGAGGAGGTAGCCGCCAAGGGAATTGGGCTCGCCGACTTCGCCCTCGAAGGGGGCCGACACTCGCTGGCCGCCCGGGATCTGGGCGGCGCCGATGAGGCTGACGATGGCGGCCGTGAGCATGGCGGTCATGACCAGTCGCCACGCCTGCGGCCGGTCCCGGAGGTTGTTGACGGTCAGGTAATAGACGACGAAGTACTCCACGTACTTGAGGACGTAGAGGAAGCCGGCCGCGGTCTTCACCGTGCCGGCGACGTAGCCAAAGAGCGTCGCGATGAAGGTCGTGACGATGTAGAGCAGGATCCATCGGTTGAGGGGGGTCTTGACGACGAGCCCTAGCTCCTTGTTCACCGCCGTCTTGGCCAGCCAGCTGAAGGCGATGCCGATCAACAGGAGATCCTCGAACCGGACCACCACCGCGCGGCTCTCGGCCAGACCGCCGCCGCCCACCGCGAACTCCGGCGACAGCAGCATCGAGAAGAGGACGAGGTACAGGCCGGCCTCCGACTTGAGGAAGACGAAGATGAACACGGCCACGACGAAGAAGACCCCGAGGGCGTACTCGAACCGGAGCGTGACGACGCCCTGCGAAAGCGCGAAGGCGACGATCACGATGACGAGCCCGAGGAGGATCGGCCGGGGAAGCAGCACGTCGGTGGTGAGGGCGCCGGCGCCGCGCCCTATCTCACCCGGACCACGTGGTTCGGCAGACCCAGACGCGTCAGTTCCTGCCCCCTGTCTTCGGCATCATCGCGCGAGGCGAAGTTGCCGTGACGGATGACGAAGGTCACGGCTTCGCCGGGCTGGACCGCGATCCGGATCTGCTGACCCCGGGCCCGCAGGCGCTCGGCGAGCTGGACGGCGCCGCGCAGCACCATCAGCTCGCCGACCCTGACGCTGAGCGGCTGGCCTGTGCCGAGCACCAGGGCCTCGGGAAAGCCCTGTTCCTGGAGCGTGGCGATGAGGGCCTGCGCCTCGGCCAGACTCGGTACGCGCTCGATGAGCACCGCGTACTGGGCGGCGCCGGTCTGCTGGCGGAAGCGCACGGTCTGGTGGCCCACCTGATTCAGCTGGCGTTCCATCCGCTCGGCGTCGGTCACCGTGGGGAAGGGGCCGAACTCGACGGCGAAGCGCGCCGGCGCAGACGTCTCGGCGGGTGTCGGTACCGCCGCCGGCGCGGGGGTGAGCGTGGGCGCGGTGGCCCGCGCCGACGGAGTGGCGGGCGTGATGGCTTTCGCAGACGGTGCCGCGGGCGCCAGGGCCTTCGCAGAGGGAGCAGCGGGCGTCATCGGCGGCGCGGGCCGAGCGGCGGGCGTCATCGCCCTCGCAGGGGGAGCGGCGGGCACCATGGGCGGTGCGGGCGGCGCGGCGGGCCTCATCGCCCTCGCAGGGGGAGCGGCGGGCACCATGGGCGGTGCGGGCGGCGCGACGCGCGTCATCGCCCTCGCAGAGGGAGCGACGGGCACCATGGACGGTGCAGGCGGCGCCGCGGGCGCATCGGCCGAGGGCGGCGGAGCCGACAGGGCCGGTGGCATCGGCGACGTTGCCTGGACGCTCGGCGGCGGCGAGACGGCCGGCGCGACGGCATCGCCTCTCGGATCGGCGGGCACCGTGGACTGGGGCCGCGGCGGAACCGACGGCGCCGGCGGCAGTGGCGCCGGGACCGAGGCAGGCGCCTCGAGCCTCTTGCGCAGCAGCTCCCGCGGGGGCCGGTCGCGGGCCAGCCACCCCATCTGCCAGGCGACGAGCGCGAACAAGACGGCAACGAGCCCGACGAGCATCAGCAGGCTGCCGAGCCCGCTGCGGGATTTCCTCCGTCCGGCCACGTTGCTCGCCGCTCCGGCGTTCTCCCGCTTCGCCGCCGCGGGCTTTGATGGCGCGGTCGGCGGCGCCACGCCGGCCGTCGATCGTCGGCCGCGGAGCCGCGCGCGGAGAGAGCCCCAGAGCCGCTGCACGCCTCCCGGCGGCGCCTCGGCCGGCGTCTCCTCACCGTAATAGTGGGTGTAGTAGTGCGTGTAGGCGTAGCCCGCGATCTCCGTCTGGACGTCATTGAGCACCACGCCCCACACCTTCGCCCGCGCGGACTCCAGATGCGCCTTGGCGCGCTTGAGGACCAGCCGGCCGACCTTGCCCGCCTGGTAGACGAGGATGACGCCATCGGTCTGCCCGGCCACGATCGCCGAGTCGGTCACCGGCAGGACCGGCGGCGTGTCGATGAGGACGATGTCGTACTCCTCCCTCGCCTCGCGGAGGAAGGCGCCCATGGCCGGCGTCGAGAGCAGTTCGGAGGGGTTGGCCGGGACCGGGCCGGACTCGATGATGTGCAGGTTGTCGAGTCCCGGCGAGGCCATGATGTCTTCCATCTCGAAACGGCCCATGAGGATGTCGGCCACCGTGCGGATGCAATCGCGCCACTGCGCGTTGCCGACGAGGATGTCCGAGAGGCCGGGCTCGCGTTCGATGCCGAAGAAGCGGTGGATGGACGGCCGGCGCAGGTTGGCGCCGACGAGCAGCGTGCGCTGGCCGTTCTGCGCCATCGTCAGGGCCAGGTTGACGATGGTCGTCGTCTTGCCTTCCTGGAGCGTCGGGCTCGTGATCACCAGGAGCTTGCCCTGGCGCTCCATGCGCATGAACTGGATGTTCGTACGCAGGGTCCGGTAGGCTTCGGCCACGGGCGACTTCGGATCGAAGTGGGTGATGAGCAGGGCGTGGCTCTGGAGCGCGTCGGGCTCCATCCCGGCCAGGGCGGGGCGGCGCTCGATGAGGCGCTGCATCGTCTCCCGCGCGTCGATGTGGGGCACGATGCCCAGTACCGGGATCTGCAGGTAGCTCTCGACGTCTTCGATGGTGCCGATCGAGGTGTCGAGCGTCTCCTGCACGAAGGCCACCACCAGCCCCAGCATCAGGCCCAGCAGCGCGCCGACGATCACCATGTTGAAGGTCTCGGCGCCGACCGGGGAGGCCGGCTCCGTCGCCGGCCGGACCAGCATGACCTCCTCGATGCCCTCCGACTCCTTGATCAGGGCCTCCTGGTGTTTCGTCTTGAGCAGCGTCAGCAGGTCGTCGTTGACCTTGGCATCGCGCTGCAGGCGCTGCAGCCCCAGCTCGATCGCCGGCACCTCGCGGTTCTTCTGGAGCAGCTCGCCCATCTGACGGTTGAGGATGTCCTCGCGGCTGCGCAGAAGGGCGATCTGGGCGGCGACCTCCCGGCGCATCTCCGAGCGGACCTCGCGCATCCGCTCCTCCAGGGCCTGCAGCCGCGGGTGCCGCGAGGTGACCTCGAGGGCGAGGTTGTTGCGCTCGAGGAGCAGCTCGACCTGCGTCGCCTGCAGCTTCTGCAGGGCTGGATTGGAGCTCTCCACGAAGACGCGCTCGGCGAGGCTGGCCGGGTCCGTCCGGGCCAGACGCACCTGGGCCAGCTCCAGCTCGGTCCGTTGCTGCCGCGTCTTCTCGATGTCGCTCCTGAGCTGCGTGAAGAGCGACAGGAGCACGCTGGACTCGGCGCCGGGGGCGATGATCCGGTTCGCTTCCCGGAAGGCCCAGACCTCTTCCTCCGCGCGCTTCACGCGTCCCTCGACCTCGCGGAGCTGGGCCTCGATGAACTTCCGCGCCTCCGTGATGCGCGCGTTGCGGACCGACCGGTTGTAGTCCCGGTACGTCTCGGCCATCGTGTTGGCGAGGTCGCGCGCCTCCCGCGGGTTGGACGACGTCGCCGTGATCTCGAGGATGCTGGTGCTGGGGATCCGGGCGGTCCGGACCTTGCCGGCGATCGAGTCGAGCGCGGCCATGTAGGCCTTGGACTCCCGCAGCGCCTCGCCCCGGGTCGTCTGCGGCAGCTTGCCCATCCGCCGGGCCGCTTCCTCGAGGATCGGGTAGCTCTTGATGAGGCTCGCCTGCGTCTCGATGGAATCGGCCGTCGAGTACGACAGCACCTCCACCAGGAGCCCCGACAACGACGTGGACTGCTCGAACTTGACGGCCGCCGTCGCCTCGTAGAGGGGCACCTTCTGCTTGGCGAACCAGAAGCTCACGCCGACGAACACGAGCGTGACCCAGATGATCGTGAACCGGCGCCGACGGACGATCAGCCAGTAGTCGCGGAGGTTCATCTCGTACTGCGCCATTAGCGGACCATCTCCATCAGGCGCAGGCGCTCGCGCAGCGGCCGCGGACGGAGCGGCCTCACCGCGCGCTCTCCGAGACCGGGCCGGTGATGTAGAGGAATGGCGCCTCCGACAGGTCGATCATCTTCGGCGCGGCCAGCCGCTGGCCCTTGGCGTCGAACACCTCGATGCGCGGCCTCAGCGGATGGTTGCGGTTCACCGCGATCACGCGCCCCACCTCGCCCGTATTCAGGCGCACGACCGTGCCCGGCGGAAAGACCGAGATCTCGCTCAGAAGCGCCTTGATGAGCAGGGGCGGGAAGGACTCGCGCTTGGACCGCACGATGTCCCGGATGGCTTCGTGCGACTGCAGACCCGACTTGAGCGAGCCGAGCGCCGTCAACCCCGCGTAGGTGTCCACGAGCCCCAGGATCTTCGCATCGGGACGGATCGCCGCGCCCGTGAGCCCCTGGGGGAAGCCCTGGCCCTGCTCGCGCTCGTGGTGCTGCAAGACCATCTCGACCACTCCCTCGAACGGCGGCGACCAGCGCTGGATCAGCTCGGCCCCCAGCCGGGGATGGGCCCGGTACTGGCTCTGCTCCTCGGAGGACAGCGCGCCAGGGCGGCGCGCGAGGGCCGGGGAGAGCTGCCAGAGCGCGACGTCGATGAGCGAGCCGGCGACCCCCAGCTCGACCAGTCGCGGCCGCTCGAGACCGACGTTGGCGCCGACGCGCATCGCGAGCACGGCGACGCGCGCCTGATGGAAGGCGAGCTGATCGGCGCCCTCGGCCGGCGCGGGACGGTTGGCCACCCAGAACAGCTCGCCCGATGCCTCGAGCGACTCGAGCGCGTGCCCGATCAGCCGCTCCAGCTCCGCCCACGGGAAGGACACTCCCTTGTCGATCAGGTCGCCGACGCGCGCGAGGAACCGCTGGAGCTCGGCGAAGAGCTGCTCCACCGCCTCGGTCGGCGCCCCGCGCGTCACGGGCTTGGCCGCGTCCGGAGCGGCCTTCTTGGCCACCGGAGCCTCGGGCCGCGCAGCCGGGCGCGGGGTGGCCGGGGCCGGGGGAGTCGGGCGCGCGGGCGTCCGCGAGGCGAGGCGGACGGGCGGGGTCTCCGCCGGCGGCGCCGGCGTCTCGGCCGGCGGGGGAGCGGTCGCCGGATCGGGCGCCGGCGGCGGGGCGGCCTGCCCGCGGCCCCGGACGAGATCGCTCATCCGCACCATCAGATGGCGCCCACCTTGTCCTTGATGACCTCGGCGATGATCTTCTCGTCGATCTCCTTCGCCTGCCGGGAGAACCCCACCAGCAGAGCGATGTCGCAGATGTTGTTGATCTCGCGCGGGGTCCCCCGGGTGAAGTCGAAGACGAGCTTGATCGCCTCGTCGGTGAAGATCTTCTTGGTCTGGCCCGCCATCTTCAGGCGGTACGCGATGTAGTTCGCCGTGTGCGTGTCGTCGAGCGTGTTGAGATGGTAGCGGATGGCGATGCGCTGCTCGAGGTGCTTGAGCCGCCGCACCTTGGTGGCCAGCTCGGGCGAGCCGACCAGCAACTGGGTGACCAGGAAGCGGTCGTCGGTCTGAAAGTTCATCAGGAGCCGCAGCTCCTCGAACACCGCGTCGTCGTCGATCAGTTGGGCCTCGTCCACGATGATGACCGTGTCGCGGCCCGCCTGGAAGTTCCGAAAGAACAAGTCGTGGAGCAGGTGGAGCAGCTCGGTCTTGCTCCGCTCGGGGGTTTCCACGCCCAGCTGGTACAGCACCTCCCGAAGGAAATCGACCGCGTTCCAGCTCGGATTGGTGAGCAGGCCGATCTCGTAGCGCTCGGCTTCCAGCCGCTGGATGAGCGCGCGCGAGAGGGTCGTCTTGCCGCATCCGTATTCGCCCGTCAGCATCGCGCAGCCCTTGCGCTGGCGGACGGCGTAGATGAGGCGCACCAGCGCCTCCTCGTGCTCGGGCGACAGGTAGAAGAACTTCTGGTTCGGCGAGTTGTCGAACGCCGGTTCGCTGAGCCCCCAGTAGGCTTCGTACACCGCCCTATTCCCTGAACAGGAAGAACAAGCTGGTGTAGGCGGTGATGATGCTGGAGACAGCCTGGGCGATCGCCAGGTAGTCCTGGTACCACCGCACGCTCACTTCGGGGACCGACACCACCGCGCCCGGCTCGAGCGGCGGCGCCTCCGCCAGGCCGTACGTCTTGCCGCTGCGGTACGTCACCGTCGCGTTCTTGAAGCGGGCCCGGACCGTCGGCCCGCCCGCCAGGGCGACGTACTCGCGCGGCGTCAGGTCCGGCCGGAAGTCGATGGCCCCGGGCGTCCGCACCTCACCCAGGACGTAGACCTTGTCCTCGGCGACCGGCAGCGTCAGCACGTCGCCGTTCTCCAGCAGGATGTTCTGCGCATCGTCCTTCTCGACCAGCAGCCGGTGCAGGTCGACGGGGATGCGCTGGCGCGGCCCCACCACGCCGACCCGCTCGACGAAGGTCAGCCGGAGGTCGGCGTAGGCCGCCGGTCCGCCCGCCCGGCCCACGACGTCCTTCACGCGGTCGCCCTGGGCGAGCTCGAAGCGCTGCACGATCGTCGCCTTGCCCGACGTGCTCGTGCGGCTGCTCTCGGCCGTGCCGCTGAAGGCCCCGCGCACCTCGATCACGTCCTGCAGCACGACGTTCTGGGGCACGAACAGGACGTCGCCGGGCTTGAGCGGCACGTCGGCCGGCCGCACCAGCGCCTTCGTCAGGTCGACGGACATGGTCTCCTTGCGCCCGTCGGGCAAGACCCGCGTGAGGCGCGCCTCGGTCGCCGCCGCCGCCTGCGCGAGGCCACCGGTCAATTCCAGGAGCTCGCGCAGTCCGCTCTCGGCGCCGATCTCGTACTCGCCCGGACGCCGGAAGGCGCCGGCGAGCGCCACCGAGCCCCCGCGGGGCGGGACGTGGATCCGCAGGCCCTCCACCACCGTGGGGTTCTGTGAGAGATCGCCGCGCAGCTCGAACCGCAGCAGATCGACCTCGGTGACGGCGCCATCGCGCGTGATCACGACGCGGCGGAGGCTTCCACGCGGCGTGATCCCGCCCGTAGCCAGGAGCACTTCGTGGACTCGCCGCACGGCCGCGGCCTGGATCGACCCCGGGCGCTCGACCTCGCCCGAGAGCACCACTTCGAAGCAGCGCGGCACCAGCACGGAGACCGTCACGTCCGCGAACCGGAGCAGCGTTCGGGCTTCCTCGGAGATCCGCCGGTTGGCTTCGCGCAGGGTGAGCCGACCCACCTCGATCGAGCCCATGGGCGGGATGCTCACGAAGCCGTCGGGATCGATCACGAACTGCTGGCGGGTGACGTCGAGGCGGCCCGCAATCTGTATGTCCAGGACGTCGCCCGGACCGAGCCTGTACTCGGGGCCCGGCACCCGCACGCTGTTCCCCCCCAGGCCGCCGGGAACGGCGCAAGGATCGGGGCGTGGCATCGCCACCCCCCCCGGGGCCCGCACCGGGAAGTCCGGAGGCGGGGGTGGCGGCAGTTGTTGCGATGGGACTTGCGGCGGCACCGCCGGGGCCCGGGGCTCCACGATCCCCGGCGATTGTGGCGTCTGGGCCACACCGACGGTCGGCATGAGCAGGCAGACCACGAGGGCGACGCAGAGCGCGTCGCGGGCCCAGGAGCGTCCCTGAGGGCGGAACACGTTATGCAATAAAGCATTCTCCCGCGTTCGTTCGCCGAGGGTCAATAAAAAAAGCTTTAGATTTGCAATACTTCGCTTGACATCGCCACTCGCGCGCCCCTATGATCCGGCCTGACCCAGAGGGCCCAGCCACGAGGTTCCTCTATGACGCCCAGTGTGGCGCGTTCCGTCCTTTTCGGCATAGTATTTTTTGTCTGTATCGGCGCTGGGTTCTGGATCCACGCGCTCTGGATGAGCACCCGCTGGGCACTCCCCCCCGCCCCACCCGCGACCGGTACCTCCACGGACGCGCTTCAGGCGGCGTTCGTGGCCGTCGCGGAGCGGGTCCGCCCGGCCGTCGTCCACATCGGAACGGTCCAGGTGGCACGCTCGCGCCGGCCACCGATCGTGCCGGGCCCGTTCGCGGATGACCCGTTTTTCAAGGACTTTTTCGACCAGTTCTTCGGGCCCGGCCGGCCCGGGGCGCCCGGCGAGTTCCGCCAGCCGGGTCTGGGCTCGGGCGTCATCATCGACGGGCGGGGCTACGTGCTCACGAACTTTCACGTGATCAAGGGTGCCGACGCCGTCACGGTGCGCCTCAGCTCGAAACGGGAGTACCGCGGTCGCATCATCGGCACCGATCCCAAGACCGACCTGGCGGTCGTCCGGTTCGAACCGGAGGGCGAGCTGGCGCTGGCGACGCTCGGCAACTCGGACGCGCTCCGCGTGGGGGAGTGGGCCATCGCGATCGGCAATCCGTTCGGGCTGGACCAGACCGTCACCGTCGGCGTGGTGAGCGCCACCGGGCGCGCCGACGTCGGGATCGCGAGCTACGAGAACTTCATCCAGACCGACGCCTCCATCAACCCCGGCAACTCCGGCGGCCCGCTCGTGAACCTGCGCGGCGAGGTCATCGGCATCAACACGGCCATCGTGGCCACCGGTCAGGGGATCGGCTTCGCCATTCCCGCCAACATGGCCAAGCGCGTCACCAGCCAGCTGATCGACCGGGGCAAGGTCACGCGGGGCTGGCTGGGCGTCTCGTTGCAGCCCATCACGACGGAGTTGGCCCAGGCGCTCGGGCTCCGCGGGACGAAGGGAGCCGTCGTCGCCCGCGTGCATTCGGGGAGTCCGGCGGCGGCGGCGGAGCTCAAGCAGAACGACGTCATCGTCGGCTTCGACGGCGCGCCGGTCGACGACTACCACCACCTGCAGCGGCTGGTGGCCGAAGCCGAGGTGGGCAAGACCATCAGGCTCGAGATCGTCCGGGGCGGGCAGCCCCGCACCGTTCAGCTCAGGATCAGCGAGGCCCCCGACGCGCCGGCACCGGCGCGCTAAGCCCGTCGGAGGGGGCGGACGTTACGGCCCCCTCCGAGACCCATAGTCGGAGGGGGCCTCGCGGCCTCTCCGAACCACCCCAGTGGAATGGCGCGGGCGAAGCCCGCGCTCGAACGGTGGCCACTCCAACGCGCTACCGTAGCTCGAGCTAGGCGACGAAGGGCGGGATCGGCGGGATCTCGACGTGGCGCGTCCGCACCTCGCGCACGCCGGCCACCTCGCGCGCCACCTGCACCGCGCGCTCCAGCGCCGCGGTGCCCTCGAGGGTCACGATGCCGCTCTGGGCCTCGACGGTGATGCGGTAGCGACGCGTGTCCGGATGCATCGCCAGCGCGACCTGGACGCGGGAGGCCAGCGTTCGATCGGCGACGACCTGCCGTCCGGCCCCGGTCGTGGCCAGGCTCGGGTGGCGCGCGGCGCGCTCGATCATCTCGACGGCGGCCTCGTGCGGCAGCTTCTCGCTGTTGAACACGAGGTCGTACAGCGTCGGGTCCGCGATATCGACCTCGTAGAGATAGCGCATCCGGCCCTTCTTCTCGTTGTCGTCGCGCCGGACGAAGTCGGTGGCGGCGCGCTGGTTCGGCGCCTCGCCGGTCATCTCCGCCGTGCGCTTGATCCATTGCTTGACGCGCTGCTCGAACGGGGCGATCACCCGCACGCGCAGCACGTGGGGGATCCCGCGCAGCAGCCACTGGCCACCGCGCCCCATGAGGATGACGTTGTCGGCCTCGGCGAACTCCAGCAGCGTCGTCTGAAGAATGGTGATGTAGTGGCGCGTCTCCGCGTCGAAGCGCTCGAACAGCGACGGCTTCGACTCATCGAGGTGGGAGAGCTTCTCCTCGGCGAGCCCGTACCGCCGCACGGCGTCCTGCAGCAGCTCCTGATCGACGTACCGGTAGCCCAATCGCTGGGCCAGCGCCATACCGATTTCGGGGCCGCCGGCGCCCATCTCGTGCGAGATCGTGATGATGGCCATGGGTCACCCCCGCCGATACTTTTCTTTGAGCGCGGTCGGGGCGATCGCGATGCGCTTGCCACCGACGTCGTCCAGGACGTAAACCTCGTCCGTGAGGGAACCACTCGCAAAGACCTCGAACACCTCGAGCGCGGCCTCCAGGGTGCTGTCGGGGCGCTCGGCCATGAGCTGCTCGACGGCGGCACGGGAGAGTCTGGGCATCGGCCCTCCTTCGAGTGGCGCACAGACTACCCGAAGGCGGACGACCCGGCAAGGCGCCCGCCCAGGAGGACGGGGATGAGCCGCGCTACGCCAACACCGCACCGGCGGTGGGAGCGGTCTCTCGCTCGAGAGCAGGCGTGAACGAGTAGGGCGGCCAGGGGCCGGTGGGCACGACCGCGACGCCTTCCGCGCGCGCCGCGATGGGCGCGATATGGGCGAGGAAGACCGAAATGCCGGCGCGGGGCACCAGGAACGCCAGCGATGCCGCCGCGTTGCCGCCGCTGCCGCTGGGACAGTAGCGCCAGTTCGGGAGCCCGGCGCGCTCGATCAGGCGATCGGCCACGGTGCGTAGAAAGCTGGGGACGCCATTCGCTCCAGGGCCGCGCTCGATCCGGGGCTCGAGTCGGAGCAGCCTCACCGCCATCTCCACGCAGCCGCGTACCTCGGCCAGGCCGGTGCGGATCAGGGGCATGCGCGCGTCGAGCCAGCCGTCGACGTCCATCTCCGGCACCACGGTGGCGAAGCGGAACGGCACGACGGATGCCGCCTCGAGAAGGCTACCGACGACGTCGTGGTGACGCGCTTGCGTGCCAGAGGTGCGACCGGGCGGCGAGACGATGGGGCTGGCGATGAGGAAGAGATCGCGGACGGGACGAGCCGTGACGGCGCCCACGCCCACGCCCTCCCTGGGTGGCCGCCACCACCGCGGCAGACCCTCCACCATCGCGTAGAGATAACGCTGGGGTCGCGGCGTCCGGAGCGACGTTTCCATCCCTGCCTCCTGCCGTCCGGAGTAAGACCAAGACCACGGAAGACTGCGCGAAGAGTGGGCCGAGCGTACGAGCACTCCGGGTCGAGGTCAAGCGCATTCCGGCCACGGGTATAATTGTGGGCGTCGTGCCGTCGTGGTTTCCCCTCGCCTGCCGCGCCGCCGGGGCCGTCGCCACCGCGGGCGCACTCTGGCTGGTGTCGACCGTGTCGGCCGCCCGACCGAGTCCCCCCCTCCCCGCGGGCCTTCCCGAAGCGGAGCGCGTCAAGCTCCAGCAGATCACCGACGCCGCGGACGTGGCCACGCGTGTCGAGGCCGAGCCGTTCGTCACGCGGCGGGAAGTCTTCGAGTACCTCCTCGACCATCCGGAGTTCGCGACCCACGTCGCCCGGACCCTTCGCCTGGCCCGGTATCGCATCTGGCAGACGCCCGCCGGTCTCTTCCTCGACGACGGCTGGGGCGTGCGCGGACATTTCTGGGTCGTCTACACGGCCAACGGCACCCGCGTCATTCGCGCGGCGGGCGAGTACAAGAAGGCGTGGCTGCTGCGCATCCGGGGCGAGGCGGTGACGATGATCGAATACGACGTGAGCCCCGCGGGCGACGGGCGCAGCCTCGTCCGGCCCGCCGTGTCGGGCTTCCTGAGGCTCGACAGCCGTCTGGCCTCCTTCGCCCTCAATGTCGCCAGCGCCGCATCCCAGCGCAAGGCGGACCTCGAGGCGCGCCGCCTGATGAAGGTCTTCGCGCGGGTGAGCCGCGCGCTCGAGGAGAACCCCGCCGGCGTCTGGGAGCAACTGCGGCAGCGTCCCGATGTTCCCCGGCACGAGCTGGAGGAATTCGGCCGGCTGCTCAACGTGCGCTGAACTGGCGCGCCCGCCGGTACGCCTCCTCCGCCGCCTCCCGCCGGCCCTGAGCCGCCAGCGCCCGCCCCAGCCGCGCGTGGGCGTCGGTCAGACTGGGCTTCAGCGCGATGACCTCCCGGGCGGCGTCCTCCAGCGCGACCCACTTGCCCTGCGCCTCCAGCGCGGCCCACAGATCGAAGTGCGTCCGCGCCATTTCGGGATCGAGCCTGATCGCCTGCCGGCACTCGGCCTCGGCTTCCGCCCAGCGCTGCCTGGCGAGCAACGCCGCGGCCAGGGCGCCGTGGGAGCGCGCCGAGTCGGGCTTGGCCCTGACGGCCGCGCGGTAGGCCTGCTCGGCGGCCTCGTACTGCTGCTGCTCGGCGAGGAGGTCGCCGAGGTCGCAGTGGGCGCGCACGTAGCCGGGTCGTAGCCGGATGGCCGCCCCGAACGCTGCTTCGGCCTCCGCATACCGCCCCTGCCAGTAGAGCGCGACGCCGAGCCCGCGGTGGAGCGCGGGATGATCGGGCCGGAGCTCGAGCGCCTGCCGATACGCGCGCTCGGCGTCCGCGTGCCGCCCCTGCCGGCCCAAGCCGAGCGCGAGGTTCGCCCGTGCCCGGATGTCGTCGGGACGCAGCCGGACCGCCTCCAGCAGCGCCGCCTCGGCCGCGGCATGCTTGCCCTGGCGGCCCAGCGCCACGCCCAGCTCGTAGTGAAAGTCCGCGCTGTCGGGTTGCAGACGGAGCGCTTCGCGAAATGCCGCCTCGGCGCCGACGTAATCGCCGAGCGTGCCGAGCGCGTGGCCGCGGGCGGCGTGAAGACCGGCCTCCCGCGGATGGTGGACGAGCGCCTCCGTGTACACGGCCGCCTCTTCCGCCCACCGGCCCTGGCGGCCCAAGGTGGTGGCGAGGCTCCGGTAGGGGGAGAGCATGTCCGGACGCAGACGGAGCGCCTCCTGGAAGGCCGCCACCGCGGCGTCGTAGTGTCCCTGGCGCTCGAGCCCCACCGCCAGGTGGTAGTGTGCCTCTGCGTCGTCGGGCCTGAGACGAAGCGCCTCGCGGAACGCCGCCACCGCCTCGGCGTACCGGTGGCGCTTTTTCAGCACCAGGCCGATCTTGCGGTGCACGTCAGCGGCGTCGGGCCGGAGCTGGAGGGCCGCGCGGTACACGGCAACGGCGTCAGCGAGCCTGCCGATGCGTTCGAGGGTCAATCCCAGACCGACGTGGGCCCGCACGTAGTCGGGGTGGAGGCGAATCGCCTCGCGGTAGGTGGCGGCCGCCTCGGCATAGCGTCCCTCCTCGAAGAGCGTGGCGGCGAGCTCCGCCTGCGCGGGTGCCGACTGCGGATTCCGGTCCACGGCCTCGCGAGAGACGGCCTCGGCGACCGGAGCCCGGCGCTGGCGCCGGAGCACGACGGCGAGATTGGCCCGCGCGACCGCATCGCCGGGACCGAGGCGAAGCGCTTCGCGAAACGCCGCCTCGGCGCCGGCGTACTCGCCCTGGCGCTCGAGCGCCAGGCCCAGGCTCACGTGGGCCCGCGCGAAATCGGGGCGGAGGCGGATCGCGTCACGAAACGCCGCCGCCGCGTCGGCATAGCGGCCCTGCTCGAACAGGACGCCGCCCAGCTCCGCGTGGGCCGTCGCCGCGTCGGGCCGGAGGCGGAGCGCCTCGCGGAGGATCGCCTCGGCGTCGCGCGGCCGGCGCTGCCGTCGCAGGGTGAGGCCGAGATCCAGGTGCGCCTTCATGTCGTCGGGCCTGAGCCTGAGCGCTTCACGATAGGCGGCTTCGGCGTCCGCATATCGTCCCTGACGGGTCCACGCCTGCGCGCGCTCGCACCAGGACTGGAAGTCGGCCGTCACCACGGCGAGATTGTACGCGATAGGGGTGCTCCGTGGCGCCAGGGGCGCGGTGTCACTTTCGTCACGGGCGTGGGCCTCGCTGTCACCCCCGGCGGGGTCCGGCGTCGGTGACTGCCCTCTAAGTCTCGGCCTGGCCGGCAATTCCCCGGCTGGCATCGGTTGTGCTCCCCGCCAGGTATGCGGGTGCGCATTCCGTGACCGAACTCAACGACACCCCGAACCTCGCCGCGACGTACTGCCCCGACTGCGACCCGGGGCGCGACCCGCTCCAGGAAATCCTGACCGTACGCTGGTGTGACGAGCATCAACCGAAGTTCGAAGGTCTCGACGACGACAAGGCGAACGTGGGCAAGGGCATTCTGAACTCGACAGGTGAAGCGGAAGCCGGCTCGAATCGCCCATGGTGCGAGCTGGTGCATCGCGCCGTGAGAGCGGTCTGAGTCCCCGTCACTTCCTTCCCTTAGGGCTGACTGTTCTCGCCGTCCTCAGCGCCTCGGTCGCATCGGCGCGCGACAGGTCGCCGAGCGAGATCCTCGCCAGCCCTGATCTCTACGACGGCCGGGCGCTGGTGATCGCCGGCACGATCGGCAAGCCGAGGGAGCTGTTGTCGAAACGAGGTAACCCGTACTACGTCTTCGAGCTCGACGATGGCCGACGTGCCATCCGAGTCGTCTCGTTCGGAAACACCCTCTGTAAAGCCGGCGCCTACGCGACGGTGGAGGGGCGGTTCCGGAAGGTCAAGCGCCAGGGGCAGGAGACCGTTTACAACGAGGTGGAGGCTTACCGGATCACCTGTCGCTGAGGACGGCTTCTCAGCGGATACCGGATCACCGCCCAGCCCAGCGTTCGCAGCGCCGCGTCGGTATCCCACGAGCGCCGATCCGACTGCCGTCGATCGATCGATGGCTGTTCGTCCCGCCGCTGACGGCGTTCAGTGCAGCGACGATCCAAAATGACCTCGACCGCGCCATCGGCTCCGAACGCATACATGAGGTCGTAGTAGCGCTCGGAATGACTCCGGGAGACGACGAACAAGGCGCGAGGTCTCTCCGGGGCCCCAGCCCGACCGTCCCGCACCGCCGATTCTTGTCGGTGAACGATCACTCGCTTCTCCGTGTCGAGGCGCGCACCGCGCCGTGTCTGAGGCGAGAGCATACGGCGTGGGCGTCGTCAGCGCGCCACTTTTATTGAGCCACGACATGTAGCGCCGCAGGTGGTGGCAACATCCCAACCGTAGTACGCGCACGCTCCGCGCGACCCGACTTCAGGCCCGACCTCCGCGAACGACCCGCCGAGCCGTGACATCTTGCGCCCGCAATCTGACATGCCGTCGGACCCGGAAGTCGCCCCGGGCCCACCGAACTAGGCCGCCTGGACTAGGGTTGGAAACTGGCACCTTCCTTGCCTCCTATGTCGTACGTGATGAATCCCGGCGCAGTGGGCGTTCTCCTGCTGGGCGCCGCCCTGACCCTGTCCGCGTGCGCCAGCACACGAGTCGCCTCGGTCGGTCCGTTGCTGAACGACGAACCGCTCGTCACCCTCGTCGTCAGCGAAGATCGTCACGTGGTCCGCAACGAGTGCCCCGACATCCTGTGGCTCGGTCTGCCGGCGGGCTGTCACGTCCCTCGTCGTCTGGAGGCGCCCGACGGGCGTCAGATCGTGACCGTGAAGATCGTCCGCTACACCGATAGCCTGCCCTCGGCGATGGCCTTCGAAATCGAGGCGCACGAGCTCTGTCATGCGGTGGCCGCTCTGCAGAGCCTGCCCGATCCCTGCCACCGGGGTAACGCCGGCTTTCTCCAGACGTTTCGAGGCGCCCAGCTTCGCTTCCGATAGCCGAGAGCGCCGGCTGAGGAGATCCGCGCGGTGTTTCTGGGCGCGCGGCCGGCACCGCCGTTCCGCTGATCCCGCGACGGTCCGTGACGTTTCTGCACGATGCGGTGCCATGTCGGATTCATGGTCCCGGCCGTGTTCCGGCGCCCAGCGAGCCAAGTGGGCGTTTCCTTGGTGGGATGCGACGTGCAGGAATTTGGTATCCCTTTTGCCTCCCGATTTTTCATGACGTGCCGGGTTCAGGCCACCCCACCCAGCGACCGGGCCATGATCAGCACGCTCCAAAAGGAGCCCGTCTTCCTCGAGCTGGTGCAGACCGACCGGAAGGCCGACTTCTGGTGGCTGGCGCAGAGCCGCGGCATCCCGATCGAGAAGATCGAACGTCTCTGGCAGGCGCTCCGCGCCCTCGCCGGCGTCGAAGACCTGCCGCCACTCGCTCCGACGACACATCCGGGAAGGAGGTGACCGGTATGCATCGGTGCGGTGTCTGCGGCAAGAGGTTCAACTCCGACGAGCAGCTGCGCGAGCACGAGAAGATGACCCACAAAAAGTGAGCAGAGCCCAGCAGTGGGTCCCCACCGGGGACCCACTGCTCCTTCCCCGACGTTCCCCTCCCCGATGACGCCTTCGCGATCAGGGCCGACAGCGCCAGCGCCCCTGGCTGTCCCTCGCGGTCGCGACCGTCGAGCCTCGCTCGCACCGAGGCAGGTCCGCTGCCGGCTCCAGCTGTGGCTGCGGCGGTGGAGCATCGAGGCGCACGACCTCGTCGCTTTCGATTCCTCGGAACCATCCCGGAGGAGCAGGCTCCGTCTGCTGCGTGCGCGTCCACCCCCGACTCCTCATACAGGCGCGGTACAGTGTTCGTCCACCTAGTCCAACCAATCCCTCTCTTTGAGCTTGCGGGGAAGGTACTTTTTGGTGAGGTACTGGAAGTCCTTGTTGGCGAGGGCGTCCAATTCGTATTTGAGCCCGCTCGAGAGCATCCGCTTGATTTCCTCCTGCCAGCTCTTCTTCTGGAACCACGTATAGCTGAGGAGCTCGCGGGCGCGGGTGATGTCTTTGTCGTTAAGCTTGATGCCCACGTTGCGGGGGAGCCCGTACGATTCGGGATCCACGCTCGAGAGCCCGATAAACTTGGCCTTCGGAATGGCCATGCGCTGGCTCTCGAAGGCGAGATTGATCGAGCCCTGCTTGATGACCGAGTAGATGTAGTAGCCCCACGGATCGTTGTCCACGAGGACATAGACGGGGAGCCGTTTCTCCTCGTGCAGCCGCCGCGCCAGACGCCTGACGCCGCGGGGCGGCTGACCGTTTCCCGTCAGGAGAATGCAATTGTACTTCCGCCAGAACTTGTCTTCGGAGAGCCGGTTCCATTGGGTGCCTTTCTCGACCAGGAGGACGAAATCGGCCGTGCATTTCTTGATCTGTAGGTACTCCGGCTCGACGATGGAGGGCACGGAATAGCCGCCCTTCCCGAGCTTCGCGCAGTCCACCCGGTCGCCGTCATCCACCAGCACCAGGGGCCCGACGACGGAGCCGGCGTTCTCGGCCCGCACGTGCAGCTCCTCCCGGAGAGCCTCCAGCGTCACCTCCAGGTCCTCGATGAGCGGATCGGATTCGTCTTGGGTGTCGAGGGTGTTCTCGTGCGAGTCCTTGATCGTGTGCTTGGTTCGGTAGTAGATCTCCCTGAGCGAGGTCGTGAGGTTCGCCCGCTGGAGCTCGCAGAGGGCATCAGCCACGAGGATCGTCTGCATGAACTTCTTGGCCATCCCGACGTTGAAGAACGACCGGGCCTGTTTCCTCTTGCCCATCTCGATCAGCCCCTTGCGCTCGTTGAAGGTGACGTTCGACAGGGAGCGGATCGGGATGGCCAGGGTGGGATCCTTGCGCCGTTGGGCCGCGGTGATCACCACGTCGGCCACCCCGACGAGTTTCTTCTCGACCGCGCTGGTCTTTCGCTCCCTTGGGGCCATGGTGCGTCTCAGGCCTTCCTGCGCGCGGCGCGCGTTCGTTTGCCCTTCGCCCGGCGCTTCGGCCGCGACGGCGGGCCGGCCTTCTCTTCTTCCTCGGGCGTTCCGTTCGGGGACCCGGCCTCCTCCGGCGCCTCGTCGATCGGCACCGGCACGTCTCCTTCAATGCCCTCCGGCGTGACGATGATCGAGTGCGGGAGGCCTTCAGGGCCGCCTCCGTTCTTGCCCAGGAGCTCATCGGTCTTTTCGCCCCCGGTCCGCTTCAGGGCCATCCTCTGGAGCTGCTCCTTCAGCTTCGCGGTGGGCAAGCGGCCGCCCTTGAGGCGGTTACACGACTCGACGACCTCCTCGATGTAGAGCTCGAAGATGTTGCGCCGACGGTACTCGCCCTGGGCCCGCTCGCGTCGTCGGAGAAAGGCTCCCAGCCGTCGGCCGCATTCGCGCAGGGCCAGGGTGATCTCTTTGCGGATCTCGTCGTAATCGGCGATCGCCTCCTTGGATTCGCTGGTAAACGGAACCCAGACCGAGGCCATATGGACGAAGATCACCATGGGACCGGACGGGAACGCGCCTCTGGACTGCGACACTCCGTAGTTGCGCCAGGTGGTGTCGAGCACCGCCTTGTAGATCACGCAGGCCGACTGCTGATAGAGGAGCGGCACGCGGTTGGCGTAGCGGATGACGCGGGCCAGCTCATGATCGTCCTGCTCCGTCTCGCCTTCGGCCAGGGGAATCGGCTTCTTCTCCGGGCTCTCCTCCCCTGGCGCCGGCCCCCGCCCGTAGGCCAAGCCCGTCTCGATCACGAAGGGGTTGCCGCGGTACACGGCTGGCGGCCGGCTCACCGCCGTGTAGAACTCCCCTTTGATCTGCTGATACAGGCCGGAGAGGATCGCCTTTTCGCCGATCGGCGAGAGGCAGTTGGTCGGTGGCGCCATGATCTTGGTGGCCTGGATGGCCTTGTAGAGGGTCTCGGAGGCCTGGCCGTGGATGTCCCGGGGACGCGCCCGGGGCGAGAGTCCCGCGGCCTTGCAGATCTCCGCGGCAAGGGGAGGAGACACCCGGCTGAAATCACTGGCCAGGAACCCCGAGAGTGAGTGGCTCTTGGTGTCCTGGAGCATCTTGAGCAGCATCCCGAGCTCGATACCGTAGGGGTGTGGCTTGATCTCGCGTGGCGATGGAGGGAGCTCGTGGTACGTCCGCGGATGCTCTTTCGTTTCTCCCTCCGGCGTGAGGTAGGTCAGCTTGACGTGCGGATTGGCAATGATGGTCTGCTCGATGTACTCGTCCACCGAGGCCCGCCCCTTCTGGTAACGGCCCTCGACTTCCATGGTCACCTGGGTCCCCCGGGGGGACTCCCAGGCGATCTGCTTGCGTTCCAGTATCTGCGGCTCGTTCTTCTTGGTATCGATCTGGACCTCGAAGTAATGGGCCGGGGCCCTGGCACTGGTGCGGGAGATGATCTGGACGGGCTTGCCGGTAGTGAGCTGTCCATACATGCCGGCCGCCGAGATGCCGATGCCCTGCTGTCCTCGGCTCATGCGCAGCCGATGGAACTTGGACCCATACAGGAGCTTCGCGAAGATCGGTGGAATCTGCTGGCGGACGATGCCGGGGCCGTTGTCGGTGACCGTAATCCGGAAGCGGCTGGCCTGGCTCGGAGGGGGCGGAGCTTCCCCATTGGCGACGGCCTCCACTCGGACGACCACGTCCGGGAGGATCCCGGCTTCCTCGCAAGCGTCAAGCGCGTTATCGACGGCTTCCTTGACACAGGTGAGCAGCGCCTTTCGCGGATTGTCGAAACCCAGGAGATGCCGGTTCTTGGTGAAGAACTCAGAAACGGAGATCTCCCGCTGGCGAGCCCCCATCTCGACGGCGGATGCCGCCGCCTTCGGCTGCGTGGCGGGCGGGCTGGTCTTCGAAGGGTTCAGCTTCCGGCCGCGCGTTGGCACGGGCTCTCTCGACGATTCTCGCATATACCCGTCATACAAAGTCCGCAGCAGGGACTCAAGTTTTTCCTCCGCCATCAAGGCAGCTTGTCGAATTGGTGGGGGTGTCTCAGAAGTCCTTGCAGTAACTGGAGCCGGGGGCGGGAGTCGAACCCGCGACCTACTGATTACGAATCAGTTGCTCTGCCTCTGAGCTACCCCGGCATTCCGAGGACTTACGCGCGATGCGAGGTTGATTTTACCGCTATGTTCTGACTGTGTGCTGAGATTT
>DASYUQ010000238.1 GCA_036001065.1 Candidatus Methylomirabilota bacterium | reverse complement strand
TCTTCAAGAAGCTCTCACCGGGAAGGACCTAAAATTGCCCATGAGGCGCGCGCTTGTGGCTTCCAGCCTGGTGTGGCTTGCCCTGCTGCCGTCGGACGGGCTGCCACCGACGCCCGCGAGCGCGAGCCCCGACGCGGTGGCGCAGCGCGTCCGTGACCGCGTGCATCGCGAGGGCCGCGCTCGCGTGATCGTCGAGCTGCGCATGCCGCTTGGCGCGCACATTCCCGAAGGCCTGGCAACCCCCGCGGCGGCGGCCGCGCAGCGCCGCGACATCTCGGCGAGCCAGGTCCAGGTCCTCTCCCGGCTCCCCTCGTTCTGGCACCGCGTCGTCCATCGCTACGAGAGCATCCCCCTCCTCGCGCTCGAGATCGGCCCGGAGGCCCTGCGGGAACTCGAGGCCGCGAGCTTCGTCGTCACGCGAGTCATGGAGGACGCGCTGGTGAGACCGACCCTGGCCCAGAGCGGGCCGCTCGTCCAGGCCGATCAGGCGTGGGCCCGGGGCTTCGACGGCACGGGCTGGACCGTCGCCATCCTCGACACGGGCGTCGATTCCCCGCACCCGTTCCTGCGCCAGTATCCGCTCCAGACCAGCAAGGTCATCGAAGAGGCCTGTTACTCCAGCACGGTGCCCGGCGTCAGCGTCACGCTCTGCCCCAACGGCCAGGACCAGCAGACCGGAACCGGCGCCGGGGCTCAGTGTACCGGGGTGGACGGGTGCTGGCATGGTACCCATGTGGCCGGGATCGCCGCCGGGCACGGCGGGGGCGCGGGCCAGCCGTTCTCCGGCGTCGGCCGGGGCGCGACGCTGATGGCCGTCCAGGTCTTCTCGCAGTTTACGAGCTCCTCCGACTGCTCCCCCGCCTCGGCGCCGTGCCTCATGGCCTACTCCAGCGACATCATCGCCGGGCTCGAGCGCGTGTATGTTCTGCGCGCCGCCCGCAACTTCGCGTCGGCCAACCTGAGCCTGGGGGGCGGGCTCTCCGGCTCGCCCTGCGACAGCGAGCCGTACAAGCCCGCCATCGACAACCTGCGATCGGTGGGGATCGCCACCGTCGTCGCCGCCGGTAACAACGGCTCGACCACCTCCCTCAGCTCGCCGGCCTGCATCTCCACGACGGTGAGCGTAGGCTCGACGACGGACACGACCGACCAGGTTTCCTCGTTCTCGAACGTCGCCTCCTTCATGAGGCTCTTCGCGCCCGGCGAGGTCATCACGTCGTCGTATCCGGGCGGCCTCTTCGCCGACGCCCGGGGCACGTCGATGGCGACGCCGCACGTGGCGGGCGCCTGGGCGGTGCTCAAGCAGGGCGCGCCCAACGCGACGGTGACCGACATCCTGACGGCCCTCGAGCAGACGGGGCTGCCGATCACCGACACACGGCCGGGCGGCACCGTCACCAAGCCCCGCATCCGCGTGCTCGACGCGCTCAACGCGCTCCTGCCCGGTGAGCCCACGGTGAGCGGGGTCAATCCCGCCTCCGGAGCCCGCGGGGCCACGCTGAACGTCAGCATCACCGGCACGAACTTCCAGAACGGGGCGACCTCGAACTTCGGCGCCGGCATCACCGTCAACAGCACCACCGTGAACTCGTCGACACAGCTCACCGCGAACATCACGGTCGCGGCGAATGCGGCGCTGGGCGGTCGTACCGTGACGGTCACGAACCCGGATGCTCGGAGCGGTTCGCTCGCCGACGCGTTCACGGTCACCGTCCCCCCGGAGACCACGACGGTCAACTTCGATAGCCCGGCGCCGCCCGGATCGTCCTTCAGCCTCCTGAACGGAGTGTTTCAGGGCATCGACTTCGGAACGGGACAGTGGCGATGGGAGGGCGCCTACAACGTCGATCCCACCAACCACATCTTCTTCGCCTCTTCATCGGGGACGTCGCGGACGTTCCGGTTCTCCCCCGCTCCGCGGATTCTCACGAGCCTGCGGGTGTTCACGAGTGGCGCGGGCACCCTGACGCTCTCGGACGACCGGGGCCAGACGCTCACGCGCACGGTGCCCACCGGCTCGATGCAGCTCGTCACTACCGGCTGGGCCCTGGCGTCGACCGTCATCACCGTGACCTTCACGTCGGGATGGAATCTCGGGATCGATGACATCACCTACAGCGTGGCCGGCGGTGCCGACGCGACGCCGCCGACGGTGACGATCACCTCGCCGACGACGGACGCCACCTACAGTACCGGCAGCAGTCCGCTGGCCCTGGCGGGGACGGCGGGAGACAACGTGGGGGTGACGCAGGTCACCTGGGCGAACGATCGCGGGGGGAGCGGCAGCGCGACGAGCACGACGAACTGGTCGAACTGGTCGGTGAGCGAGATCGCGCTCCAGCCCGGCACCAACGTGCTGACGGTGACGGCGCGCGACGCGGTGGGCAACCCGGCGATCGATACGCTGACGGTGACCTACACCCCACCTAACAACGGGCTCGTCGCGGCCTACTCGTTCAACGCGGGGGCCGGAACGACCGTCAGCGATGGCTCGGGCAACGCCAACAACGGCGTCATCTCAGGCGCCACCTGGACGCCGCTGGGACGCTATGGCGCGGCGCTGTCCTTCGATGGCGTCAATGACTGGGTCACGGTGACTGACGCCGCCTCGTTGGACCTCACCACCGGGATGACCCTCGAGGCCTGGGTGTATCCCACGGTGAGCCCCACGGCGTGGAGAACGGTCGTCGCCAAGGAGGGAACGAGCCCGGTCATCGCGTACTTCTTGCATGCCAGCAGCCTCAGCGCCGACCAACCGGCGATGGGGATCAGGATCGGGGGTGTGGAGCAGCAGCTCAAAGGAGGCGCGCGCCTGACCGCCAATGTCTGGACTCATCTGGCGGCCACCTATGATGGCGCAACCCTGCGCCTGTACGTGAACGGGGCCCAAGTGGCAAGCCGGGCGCAGAGCGGGGCCATCGTGGCGACCACCAGCCCCCTCCGCATCGGCGGCAACGGCATCTGGGGCGAGTACTTCCAGGGGCGCATCGACGAGGTCCGGATCTACAACCGAGCGCTGAGCCAGGCCGAGATTCAAAGTGACATGACGACGCCTCTGTCGCCGTGACTTAGCCCCGATCCGAAATAAGCTCGCAGGTGAAAGCGGCACATGGCCGCGAACATGGGCGGTGTTCAGGAGATGGTTCGACCGCAGCCAGCGTCTCTATACGAGGACGTGGGTGCGCACGTACCCACGCTGGCCACGGCCGCTACCGACGCCGCGTTTCCGCACATTCCTCGCCAAAAGAATTTCGGATCGGGGTTAGTTGCTGCTGGCCGCCCGACTGCGGTCGCTCGCGCCCGAGCTTGCCGGGCTCGCTGCTGCTCCCCGGGCGTCGCTTTTCGTTCATGACACTCCTGTGCGTCGTGGCCCGACCCGCGCTCGGCGCGCCGATGCTAACGTCCGCCGACGTCGTTGGGTACGCGGGGGTGACGGCGAGCGCCGAGACCGAGGACGCCGCCGACCACAACGAGCACCAGCAGGACCGCGCCGAGCAGAATGGCGGTATCGACCGGGAGGCCCAGGATGCGGCGAGCCTTTTCCTGGCGGACGAGACGACCCGCACTCGCCGAAGGTTGATCGCCGTCGGCCGACCCCGGACGGACGTCCTGGGGATTCGGCTGGGCGCCGTGCTGGAGAGGACGTGCTTGGGAGCTGTCGTCAGCCGGTTGAGTCTGACACGGCCCCCCTGCCGGCGCCGCCACCAGCAGCGCGAGCAGGAGGCTCGACGCCACAGCCCCGCGCTTCCTTCGGCCCGCAAACCTCATCACGCCGAACAGACCTCGCAATCGTCGGGCCAGTACGTTCGGTCTCACCCCCGGGGACGGTCCCGCGTAACAATTGCTCTGCGGCAGCTCGAGGACGAGGGCGGGCGCCTCCACATCGGTCAAAGGCCTGGATGTTGCATGCATGGTGCGCGTTTGGAGCGCAGCCAGGAGACAGGAGGATCGCCATGGCGGTTGGGGCGCTCGAGAGAATCGTACGACCCCTCGTTGAGAAAATGCGGATCGCCGACGGCGGCCGCCGCGCGGCCAAACCCACCTTACAGCGCATAACCTCGTCGAAGGCCGAGACGATCTGGACTGCGGCGCTCGCCCTTCTCTCGGCCTCCATGATCGTGACTTCCTGGGCGCTGAGCCGGCGCTCGGCACGCCGCGAGGTCCAGGACCTCATGGTCGGGGATGTCGTCGCCATCGATTCGTCGACCACGTTGATGGAGGCGGCCGAGCAGATGCGGAAGAGCAACGTAGGTATCTTGCCCGTGGTCGAGGCGGGGACGCTCGTCGGTGTCATCACCGACCGCGATCTCGTGGTCAGGGCGCTGGCGGAAGGCGTACACCCCTCGAGTCGGGTCGCCGAGTACGCGACGAGGGATGTCGTCTGTGCCCGCCCCACCTGGGACGTTCATCACGCGATGCAGGTCATGGCGGCGTGCCAGGTCGGCCGGCTGCCCGTCGTCGACGACGAAGACCGCGTCGTTGGCATTATCACGCTCAGCTCCCTGGCGCTGCGATCCCAAGCGGAGGACGGGCGCTGGCCCTGGCCCGGCTCAGCCCTCTGTTCGAATGGGAGCGAGTAGCAGAGTAACCGCGGCGGAGGCCCGTATGCGGAGACGGTTGGCGTGGGCCGGGGCGATCGTACTGGCGATCGTGGTCCTCGCGGTGGTCGCGAGCTTCTTCATCGACGAGCCCCTGCGGCGGCACGTCGAATATCAGATGAACCAGCGGCTGGACGGCTACACCGTCCGCATCGGTCGCCTGGACTTTCACCCGCTCGGGTTCTCGATCGACTTCGAGGACCTCCTCCTCACCCAGAACGCCCATCCCGATCCCCCGGTCAGCCGCATCGGGCGCATCACCGCCGGGGTCCACTGGCGGGCTCTGATTCGAGGGCGCCTGGTGGCCGACTTCGAGATGGTACGTCCCACCTTCTACGTCGACCTCACCCATGTCCGGCGCGAGGCCGCCGACGACCGCCCGGTGGACAAGCGCGGCTGGCAGGACGCGCTGGAGGCGATGTACCCGCTGAAGATCAACCAGTTCAGGGTGCGAGAGGGCGAGTTCACCTACGTGGACGAAGGGCCGTTCAAGCCCTTGCGGGTGACCCAGGTCGACGCCCTGGCCACCAACATCCGCAATATCCGGTCGCGCGACCGCGTTTATCCCTCGGAGCTCACGCTGCATGGCGTCGCGTTCGGCGCGGGGCGGATCAAGCTCGATGGGCGCGCGGACTTCCTGGCCGAGCCCCACCTGGGCATCCTGGCCGTCGTGCAGCTCGAGGGGATCGAGCTCGACCACTTCAAACCGATCCTGGCCCGCTACCACCTCGCGCTGCGCAAGGGCACGCTGTCGGCACGCGGCGATCTGGAGTACGCGCCGAAGATCAAGGCCGTCCACCTGCACGAGGCGGTCCTGCGCGACATCGAGGGTGACTACATCCACTCCGCGCCGGCCGCCGAACAGGTCAAGCGCGGCACCGAGAAGGCCGCCCGGACGGCCGAGGAGGCCACCAACCGGCCGGACCTCCAGCTCCGCATCGACCGGTTTCGGGTCGTGAAGGGCAACCTCGGGTTCACGAACGCAACCTCCGGGCGCGAGTACCGCGCGTTCCTCTCCGACATCGACCTGCAGGTCGAGAACGTCAGCAACCATTTCACCGCGGGCACGGGCCAGGCGCGCCTCACCGGCAAGTTCATGGGCAGCGGGGCCACCGTCGCCACCGGCACGTTCCGGCCCGAGCTGTCGGGGCCGGACTTCGACCTGAACGTCAGCATCGAGAACACCCAGATGCCGACGATGAACGATATGCTCCGGGCCCACGGCCGGTTCGACGTCGTGGCTGGGCTCTTTTCCTTCTACTCGGAGCTTCACGTCAAGAACGATCAGATCAGCGGCTACGTCAAGCCCCTCTTTCGGAACCTGGACGTATACGACCGCGAGCAGGATCGGGAGAAACGTCTGCTTCAAAAGGTCTACGAGCGGCTGGTCGGAGGCCTGGCCAAGCTGCTCGAGAACCCTCCCCGCGACCAGGTGGCCACCAAGGCCGAGATCGCGGGCCAGGTCCAGAACCCGCGCGCCAGCACCTGGGAGGTCGTGGTCCGGCTGGTCCAGAACGCCTTCTTCAAGGCCATCTTGCCGGGATTCGAGCGCGAGGTGCGGCGTGGGCGCCGCTGACGCCGGCACGATGCCGATCTCGCCCTGGCGGCTCGGAGGCCTGACGGTCCGTGAGCTGGCAAGGCGCGTGTGGAACGAGATCGGCGAGGACGAGCTGGTCGACCGCGCGGCCGCGCTGTCCTATTACTTCGTCTTCGCCCTCTTCCCGATGCTGATCTTCCTGGCCGCGCTGGTCGGGCTCATCCCGCACGAGCGGCTCATGGAGTCTCTGATCGAGTACCTGACCAGCTCGCTGCCGGACGACGCCGCCTCGGTGCTCGCCCGCACGTTCGCCGAGGTGTTGCGCGGCGCCCACGGGGGGCTTCTCTCAGTAGGGGCAGTGGCCGCCCTCTGGGCGGCGTCGAGTGGAATGGGCTCCATGATGACCGCGCTCAACGCGGCCTACGATATGGCCGACCCGCGCCCGTGGTGGCACCAGCGGTTCATGGCCGTCGTCCTCACCATCGTCTTCGCGGCGTTCATCCTGACAGCGCTGATCCTGCTGGTGCTGGGGCCCGAGATCGCCGAGGGGCTGGCCCGGATGGCCGGCCTGGGCCCGCTCTTCACCGTGACGTGGAACGCGCTCCGCTGGCCGGCCGCGGGGGCCCTGGCCCTGATCGGCGTCGGTCTCGTGTACCACCTGGCCCCAGTCGCGAGGCGGCGATGGTACTGGGTGACACCAGGGTCTGTCGTCGCCATCGCCGGGTGGCTGCTGGTGTCTGCGGGGCTTCGCCTCTACGTCGCGCGCTTCGCTGACTACAACGTCACGTATGGCTCGATCGGCGGGGCGATTGTCCTGATGCTCTGGCTCTATTTCACCGGGCTCGTGCTGCTCATCGGCGCCGAGGTGGACGCCGAAATCGCCAAGGCCGCGGGACGTCGAGCGCAGGGTCGATCCGAGCGCCGGGGGGGCCCGGTCATTTACGACGATCGCCCCCCTGCAAAGCGCGTCGCAGTGGGGGGCGGTTCGAGACCTTGGGGACGGTCATGAGTCGTGCCCCTCGACTCGCGGCTCTCGCTCAGCGCTGGCGGTCGCCGTCCGGGGCGTCAGGGGCGGCGCCGCGGGGGGCCAGGAGGGAGTCGGCCTGCTGCCGCCGTGCCGCCGCCAGGCTCTCGGCCGAGCCGTGGAGGAGCAGGTCGTAGAGGTGCTCGGCGGCCAACGCGGGCGGGATGAGGACGTAGTCCGCCCCCTCCGTATAGAGCCGCTCGGCGGCCGCCAGGGTGTCGGCGGTAACGATCACGCGCGCCCCCGGGACCAGCCTCCGCACCTGTCGGAGCAGGCGCAGGTTGTCGGTGCCCCGCAGCAGCCAGTCCGAGATGCTGGACACGACCACGCCCGCCCGCTCGATCCCGGCGTGGCGGAGCGTCTCGGCATTGCTGATGTCGCCGTAGTGGCACTCGACGCCGTCGGCCCGCAGTTGCTCCAGTGTCTCGGGGTTGAAGTCTACGGCCACGATCCGGTCTTTCATGGCCGGCCGCTCACGCTCGAGGTGCCGGAGGAAGGCGAGGCCCTCCCGCGAGACCCCCAGGAAGAAGATGTCGCCGGCGCCCCCTTTCCGTGGCAGCGACGATGCTGCCTCCTCCGGACTCCGGCGCTGGGCGAGCCAGGGGGGGATGCCGAGCCCGGCCAGCACCTGCGTCAGCAGGGTGGCCAGCCCGTGGTTGAAGAGGATCGTGTACGTCGAGAGCACGGAGGTCAGCAGGAGCGTGTAGAGCACGAGCGAGGCGACGTCGCGGCTGACGTGGCCGTAGCCGGCCCCCAGGGTGACGATGACCAGTGAGAACTCGCTGATCTGGCCGAGGTTGATGGACACCACCCCGGCGGTGCGCGTGTCGCGCCGCAGCAGGGCAAAGAGGGGAAAGATGGCGGCGAAGCGGCTCAGGACCACGAACAGCGCCGTTGCGCCCGCGAGCAGGAGCAGCCAGCGCGAGGGGACCGGGATCTTCATGCCCAGGGCCACGAAGAACAGGGTCACGAAGAAGTCGCGCACGCCGCCCAGCCGCGAGATCACTTCGGTGTTGTAGGGGAAGGCGGCGATGACCATGCCGGCGATCAGCGCGCCCATCTCCTTGGAGAGCCCCAGCGAGCCGGCGGTCCCGGCCACCAGAAAGCACCAGGCGATCGAGGTGATCAGCAGCAGCTCGTGCGAGCGGGCCACCGAGCGGAAGAGCCGGGGCAGGACCAGCCGGGACAGCACGCCGCAGGTGGCGACGAGGCCGACGCCGGCCCCTAGCGAGCCCAACAGCGGTACCGGCTCCAGTGACCTGAGGCTCGGCTGCAGGGCCAGGAAGCCGATCGCCCACAGGTCCTGGAAGAGCAGGATCCCCAGCGTCACCCGCCCCGCGAAGGTGCCGATCTCCAGCTTGTCGGAGAGCAGCTTCACTACGATGAGGGTGGAGGACAGGCTCAGCGCGATCGCCAGGTAGAGCCCGTCGAAGGGGCCGCGGGTCCGGGCCGCCACCGTCGAGCCCACCAGCCACCAGGCCAGACCCGCGCAGATCGGGAACTGCAGCAGCCCGCTCACCATGATGGTGCGACCGGCCTGGGCCAGGCTGGGCACGCTGATCTCGAGGCCGATGATGAACAGCAGGAGGAGCAGACCCATCTCGGAGATCAGCTCGATGCTCGCCTCGTCGGTGATCACGCCGAGCCCGAGGTGGGGGCCGAGGACGGCTCCGCCGAGGATGTAGCCGAGGATCAGGGGCTGGCGGGCGCCGCGGGCCAGCAGGGCGAAGAGCGCGGCGGCGATGATGCTCACGCCGATCGCGAGCAGCAGGTCCTGGCTCATTTTACCAGCCTAGCATGCGGTCCCCACCGCCCCCGCATCCTCGGTAGCCCGCTGGCCCCGGCGTCAGGCGTCCGTCCGCGGTCCAGGTCGGCGGGATCTCAGAAGAAGGTGGCGTCCCGGGCAGGCTGGGACCGGCGGCGCTACGCTGCGGACGTGACCGCCGCCATCCGATCACATTGGTCGCACTCTCCGTCGAGGCGCGCGTATCCCGCGAAGCCCCTCGCAATGCTGATCGCTGCCTGTCGGACAGCCTCGACATCGAGGCGGAGCACGAAGGCGAGACAGGCATCGCAGTACGTGTAGGGCTGCTCCAACCGGAGGAAGTCAGCGATCTGCACTTCGAGGCTCGGTGTGCCTGGACCGACCGCCATGAGTCGCCCTCCCCGAGAGCTTGCTGTTACGGGCCAACGCCAGCCTCTCACCCTCGACAGGCTGCGGCAAGAACATTCCTTCGCGCAGTGGTGTTGGCTCCCCTGCTCCGCCCCTTCACGGGAAATCGCCCGCTGCTTTGACCAGCTTCGCACCCTAGCAGCTAGCCGGATGAAGCCGGCGACCGATCGCGCTCAGGCCTTTACTCCGCCGCACGCTTTTGCCACGGGATCCACGATTAGCGGCGTGTTGACTCGACGACGATCGGGAGGGATGGAAATCCTGCTGGCGACGGAAAGCCTGAAGCTGCCGGGGCGTGCTGAAACCCGTCGTGTCCGAGCTGGGTGACCACCTCCGAACGAGACAGGACGGCGTCCCCGGTCGTTGCTTCAAATCGGGGGGCCGCACTCACCCGGCTGATCCGAAGATCTACTCCGGGCCGCGCGCCTCCTGCACCGAGACCACGGACACATCGACGACGTCCCCAGAGCGCTCGCGATAGCTCTCGGTGTAGCCGATCGAGCCGATCGGCGTAGTCCGCTCCCGCCAGCCGGACTGATCTCCTTCTGACCGGGAGCTGCGTGAGGTTTGCTGGGCGAACTGCTCCGCCTCCGCGGCCGCGTTGAGAAGCTCGAGGAGCGGTGCGATGGCGAGGCCGCCGAGTGTGGCGTACTCGCCGAGCGTCAGCCCCGGCCCCCGCTGGGCGGCGTAGGGGCGACCACGCTGGAGGAAGATCGGGCCGGTGCTCGGATAGCGTTTGATCGTCTCGTCCACCTGCGATTCGGCGGTGATGGGCATCGCCCCGTGACTCACGACCTCCTTCTCGATCAGCAGCTTGGCCAGCGACGTGAGCACGCAATGAGGCTAATCACGAGGTAACGTGCGCTGGCGCGACGTCCGTTGATCCTTGCCCGTTGTCCTTCACGATCCGGTAGAGGACCCACCCGCTTGCGTCTTGACCCCCGACGCGCTCGGCCCGCTCGAACAAGCTCAGCCAGCTTCTTCGCGGAGTCGATGGATACTCCGCGAGAACCGCATTCCGGCCTAACAGTACCGCCGCCGCTGCCAACGGCGCCTCAATGCCGTAACGCGCCAAGATCCCCCGCCTCTCGTTGTAGAACTCCATCAGCCACCTCATCCGCGACCTCCTCGTGGGACTTCTGTGGCGCGCCTCTTTCCGGCGAAGAACGCGCCCGCCCGCTGGAGTCAGGTCGTGAAGGAATCCGCGCAGCGCCGCGATGATGCTCATGTTCCCAGTCGGGCGGAGCGCCAGAACCTCCGCTGAGCGACGATCGCGAGCGCAGCGCCCCCGCAACCGATCAGGAACATCGCCAGCATCCCTGCTTCACTGGAGATTACGACCCAGACCGTCCCGCCCCCGACCACACTCCCGACGAGACCGAGAACCATATCGTGAGTGAACCCGTAGCCTCCCGCTCGTGAGACCGCCTCCGCCACCCATCCGGCCATGAGTCCGGCCAGGACCAGCATGGGACCCATTTGTATGATGTGTTCAAGCATGAAGCGTGCCCGCCTTTCTGCAGTCAAGTTCCGGTCTGGCTTGTCAGGGGTGAGCGGTGCCGGCAGGGCATCGGCTCACCCCTGGCGAGCCATGAGGCGTCAGGCCTAAGGAGATCCTGTCATCCAGGCAACTTGCCATCCGGCTGTGGTGTCCAGTTTCCCGCCGCATACTCCGCCAAGGCTTTCAAGAGCACCGTGCGGAGCGTCGTCCCCTCGCTCACGGCGCGGACGCGCGCGGCCCGCTGAAGGTCGCGGGAGACGCCGCTCACCAGGTAGATGCCTGTGGTCGCCATCCGAGCGAGCACGCCCGTTCCCACTTTCACTGACCGCCGATGGACACGATGAAGTTGACCGTCTCCTCGCGGTACGGCGACGGGATGTACGCGAGATCCAGGCGGATCTCCTTCAGCTTCTTCGCCTTCAGCGCCTCGGCGGGAAAGTCCACATCCAGCGACTGGGTGGCCTCCTGCCCGGGGTCCAGCCGGTCACTGCCGTACGTGGCGAACCTGAGGGTCGGCTCGGTCCGGGTCTCCTCGATCTTGATCGGCTGCCCCTGGACGTCGATGTACTTGATCGTCCCGGCGACGAGGCGGACGGTCTGATTCGCCGAGCTATTCTTCAGCACGACCTTCGC
>DASYUQ010000237.1 GCA_036001065.1 Candidatus Methylomirabilota bacterium | reverse complement strand
AGAGCAGGCTCGAGCGCACCGAGGGGAACCAGCGCAGCAGCGGCGAGTCCTCGCAGAGGATCGTCTCGTCCCGCTGGGGGCCGGTCGAGATCATGCAGAAGGGCGCCCCGATCAGCTCCTGCAGGCGCTCGAGGTACTGCCGGGCCTTGGCCGGCAGATCGGCCTCGTTCTTGGCGCGGCTGGTCGGCGCCATCCAGCCCGAGAGCTCCTCGTAGACGGGCTCGACGCCGCTCAGGACCGTCTCTTCCCCGGGGAAGTCCGTCAGCAGGTCCCCCTGGTAGCGGTAGCCGACGCAGATCTTCACCGTCTCGGACTGATCGAGCACGTCGAGCTTGGTCAGGGCGACCGTGTCGAGCCCGTTGACGCGCACGGCGTAGCGGAGCACGACGGCGTCGGCCCAGCCGCACCGGCGCGGCCGGCCGGTGGTGGCCCCGTACTCCTTGCCCCGGGCCCGGATCTCCTCGGCGACGCGGCCCTTCATCTCCGTCGGCAACGGGCCGCCGCCCACGCGCGTGGTGTAGGCCTTGGCCACGCCGAGCGCGCCGTGGATCTTCTTGGGGGGCACGCCGGTGCCGGTCGCCGCGCCCCCGGCGGTCGTGGAGGACGAGGTGATGAAGGGATAGGTGCCGTGGTCGATGTCGAGCATCGTGCCCTGGGCGCCCTCGAAGAGCACCGAGTACCCGCTGTCGATCCACTTGTGCAGCAGCAGGGCCGTGTCGGTGATGTAGGGGGCGAGCCACCCGGCGTAGCGCAGGTAGGGGTGGAGGATCTCGTCGACGTTGAAGGTCTGGGCGTCGTAGATCTCCCGCAGCAGGCGGTTCTTCTGGGCCACGTTGTACTCGAGCTTCTCGCGGAACAGCCGCTCGTCGAGGAGATCGGCCATGCGGATGCCCACGCGGGCCGCCCGGTCCACGTAGGCGGGCCCCACGCCCTTGCCCGTCGTCCCGATCCGCCGCGGCCCCAGCTTGGCCTCCGATGCGCGGTCGAGGGCCGGATGGTAGGGCATGATCAGGTGCGCGTTCTTCGAGATGAAGAGGTTGCCGTCGAGGATCACGCCCCGTTGGACGAGCGACTCCATCTCCTCGATGAGCGAGCCCGGGTCCACCACGACGCCGCAGCCGATGACGCACCGGCACCCGGGATGGAGGATGCCCGAGGGGATCGAGTGGAGCACGTACTTCTCGCGCCCCACCACCACCGTGTGGCCGGCGTTGTTGCCGCCCTGATAGCGGACGACCACGTTCACGTGCGGCGCCAGCACGTCGACGACCTTGCCCTTGCCCTCGTCCCCCCACTGGGTGCCGACCACCACGATGTTAGGCATGGCCGGCCTTCCGCCCCGCCCCCCGCAGTTGCTCGGGCGCGTCCAGCGCCGTCCGGATCTCCAGCGTGCGCTCGGTGCCGGTGGCGAGATCGACGACCAGCATCTCGCCGGCGCGCGTGCGCGGGCCGCCGACGATGAGCGCTCGGGCCACGCGCTGGGCCCGCGCGCAGGCCAGCGACTCCTCCAGACCGCGGCTGACGATGTCGCGCGCGACCGAGGCTCCCCCATCGCGCAGGCGCCGCGCCAGCGACAGCGCCGCCGTCTTCTCGGGCGTGAAGTCGATGATGAAGAAGTCCGGGCCCGGCAGCTCGACGGCCACCCCCTGCGCTTCCATGACGCTGAGCGCCCGGGCCACGTCGAAGGCGAAGCCCACGGCCGGGCAGTCGTAGCCGAAGCGGCCGAGCATCTGGTCGTAGCGGCCGCCGGCGGCCACCGCGGCGCCGAAGTCGGCCACGTAGGCCTCGAAGTAGGTGCCGGAGTAGTAGTCGAAGCCCCGGACCTCGCCCAGATCGAGCAGCACGGCCTCGGCCAGCCCGTAGATCGCCAGCAGCCGATGGATCTCCGCGAGGTTGGCCAGGGCCCGTTCCGAGCGCGCGTTGCGGGCGAAGGCCGCCGCCCGCTCCAGCACCTCCTCGCGGCCGAACAGCGTGGGCAGGGCCAGGAGCGCGTCGCCGACGTGCGCGGGCGGGGCCAGCTCGCCGACCAGGCGCTCGAGCGTCGAGAGGTCCTTGCGCGCCAGCGCCGTCCGCACCTCGCGCTCGCGGGCCCCGTCGGTCTTGATCTCCTCCATGAGCCCGCGGAAAAAGTCGGGGTGGCCGACGTCGATCTGAAAACGTTGCAGGCCCAGCGCCCGCAGCCCCTCGACCGTCATCGCGATGACCTCCACCTCGGCCTCGGGCTTGTCGAGTCCGATCAGCTCGACGCCGGCCTGGTAGAACTCGCGGTAGTGCGAGAGCTGGGGCTCGTCGTAGCGGAAGACGTTCGTCACGTAGCAGAGACGGATGGGCTTGGGCTCGTCACGTAGCCGGGTGGCCGCCACGCGCGCGATCTGGGGGGTGATGTCGGCGCGCAGCGCCAGCATCCGGCCCGTCTCGCGGTCCACGAACTTGAACATGTTCTCCTGCAGCGCCTGGTCGGTGCCGATGGCGATCGCGTCGAAGAACTCGAAGGTCGGCGTCACGATCTCGCGATAACCCCAGCGGCCGAAGATGTCGAACAACCGCGCCTCGACGTGGCGCTTCCGCCCCGCCTCGTCCGGCAGGTAGATGCGCGCGCCCTTGGGCAGCTGGGTAGGGGCCGGCCTCATGCCAGGGCACCCGTGCCGCTGAGATGCGCCACCGTGTTCATCCGGTGCACCGTCACCCAATCCGGGCGGTACTCGAGCTCCGAGATGCCGCCGGGGCTGGCATCGATGCTCCAGAGGCGTTCCGGCCCCAGGCCGATCGCGGCGAGGACGATCAGCCGCGCCACCACGGCGTGGGTCACGAGGATCACCGTCTCGCCGTCGTGGTCGGACTTGAGGTCCTCGAGGCCGCCGGCGACGCGCTCGGCCACGGCCCCCAGCGCCTCGCCTCCGGGGGGCGTGAACGAGGCGGGGGGGGCGCACCAGGCGTCCCACTCGCTCGGAAAGCGCGCGGCGACCTCCGGGCGCGTGAGCCCCTCCCAGGTGCCGAACCCCATCTCGCGGAAGGCGTCGGCCAGCTGCACGCTGAGGCGGTGGGGCTTGGCGATGACCTCGGCCGACCCGCGGGTCCGCTCCAGCGGGCTCGCGTAGACGGCGGCCGCGGCCGTGGCGGCCAGGGCCTGGGCCACGGCCTCGCACTGGCGGCGCCCCTCGTCGCTCAGCGGGACGTCGCGCCAGCCGGCGAAGCGGCGCTCGCGCGACCAGTCGGTGGCGCCGTGGCGTACGACGAACACTCGAAGGCTCATGGCAACCTCGTCATTCTAGCCCCATTCCCGGTTATCCTGAAGCCTCCCACCGGAGGGAGATCAACCGCTGTGGAGCCGAATGAGAGGAGGAGCAGCCATGAAACAGCTCACGTTCGCTCTCCAGTTCAAGGGAACCGGGGCCCCGGTCCCGGGCAGCGACGACCGGCTGCGGGCCAGGACGACCGCGAGCAGCCAGGCCATGAAGGCGGTGCTGGACGCCAAGGGCGTGCAGGCGACGGTGGAGCCGGTGGATCGGACGACCGCGGTCTTCGAGTCCGAGGTCCGGATCACCGGCGAGGGGACGTTCGTCGAATCGGGCAGCATCGCCTACGGAACCGCCGGCCAGGTCGCGTTCAAGACCGTCGGTCAGGGGATCATCGGCCCCAGCGGAATGGACGATCTCCAGCGCGGCGCCGTGATCTGGGAAGTGACGGGCGGCGACGGTCAGTTCGCGGG
>DASYUQ010000236.1 GCA_036001065.1 Candidatus Methylomirabilota bacterium | reverse complement strand
CACGCGAGCCCGGTCACCAGGCCGGGGCACCTCGGCACCGCCACCGCCCTGGAGCAGCGTCGCCACGGAGTAGTTCTCGGAGGCCTCGGTGACCACCAGCCGCCCCAGCGTCGTCTCCGTCCGGCCGAGGAGCTTCTTCGTCGTCGGGTGGTACAGCTCCCGCCCCTCGCGGAAGGCCGTCAGCTCGAGACCGGGTTGCACGCCCTGCGTGCGTCCGCTGGCCAGCGTCACCCGCGCGCCCGAGACCTCGACGACTTCGGTCTCCACGACCGGGAACATGGCCGCCACCTGGTCGGCGAGCACTTTGAACGACGGGGGCGCCGGGGCCTGGGAGGGCGGAGCCGGCTGGCTCAGGACGGGCGGAACCCGGACCAGCGACACGAGCGTCGCCAGCATCAGAAGCGGTCCCAGGGTCGGGCGGAGCCAGGCTAGCACCACAGGGGACTATATCACCGCAGAACAAGCGAGAGGGCATGGTCGCCCATGCCCTCTCCCATCAATCTGGCCAGCCGAACTACCAGGTGATCCGAACCCGAGCCGACAGCTTGTAAGCGTCGTCCGCGTCCTTGCGGGGCCCTGGGGCAGAGGGAGGGACGAACGTCCTGGCGTTGTCGCGCGCGGGGCCGGCGAAGAGATACGCACCGATCAGGTCGAACGCGACATTCGGCGCAAACCGGTAGGTGAAGCCGAGATCCACTTCGGTGCCGAGGTACCTGGAGTCGCCGCCGTTGACCGGAGTGATCCCGTTGGTCTGCGTGACGGTGGGGGCGAGGTTCAGCGCGCCGTCGGTATCCACCTTTTGGTCCGTCCAGTGTGCCGACGTCACCAGGTGCCCGATCAACGCCGGGGTGAACGCGTAATCCGCAGCCACGGCCGCGATGATCCGGCCGTACTTGTCGTAGCTGGGGTTGCCGCCGAGCTTCATGCCGGTCACGGCGCCGCCCTGGAGCGGGAGCTGGTAGTCCACGCCGGCCGATTCCATCTCAGACCATCCCGCAAAATAGATGATCGTTCCGGCGTTGATCGGCTGGTAGTACTTGATGTCCGAGCCGCCGGCACAGACGCCGGGCGCGGGTACGGTCTGCACGCATTGCGTCGCCTTATTGCCCGGGGTCCACACGAACCGCCCCTCGAGGGTCAGCGGCCCCGAACGGAAACCGCCGATCACGTCGAAGATCCACGATCTGATGTCGACCTCGTTCTTGCCGCCCGCCGTCGCTGCGACGGTCTCCTGCGTGCCAAACTGGTAGAGGAACGTGGGCGCGAGCGAAAAGGGGCCGGCCGTCCACCGCACGTCGCCGCCCAATGTGTGGCGGGTCGTGGACTTGTTGGCCTGGGTGGCGGCGGACGGGGCGAATCCGCCCTTCGGCTCTGTCCCGAACGGCGCGGCGCTGTTGTTGCCCTGGTCGTAACGGACAAAGGAGTATGTCGGCTTGACGGTCAGACCCTTGAAGACTTCGACCTCCACGCTCGCCACGATCGCCCAGTCCTCGGTCCCGCCCGGGTTGGTGACGGGGTCGAGGCCCTCGTCGATCTGGGCATAGGAGAGGGTCGACCGGATGTTCGGCGCCCACTGGGTCTCGAGCGTCGCCCCGGGGAAGTCACCGGTGAAGTGGATGCCAGGCTTGTAGTCGTGCCCGCGGGCCGGCTGGCCGCCGAAGCGGCCGATCGACGGCACGGGGATGAACGGCATCAGCGAGCCCGGACCGGTGATGGGCGTTTCCAGGTACAGCCACTTGACCTCGATCTGCCCCTTCTCGTCGGTCTCGATGTCCAGGCCGTTGTTGCCGCTCGGCGCGAGGCTCACGTTCGCGATGCGGCCGTTGGCGAAGTCCATCTCGAGAGCCAGGACGCCCTTCGAGCGGCCCACCTCGCCGGTCAGCGTGAACAGACCGCGCTCCCGCGAGTACCACCCCTTGTCCCTGCCGCCGTCGGTGAGGTCGGCACCCGAGACGTTGTTGTAGATCGTGGTGACGAAGTCGACGAGGCCGTTGATCGTGACCTTGGGAGCGGGGGGTGCGGCCGCCGGTGCCTGTGCCGCGACCGGAGCGGCCCCCATCACGAAGATCGCCATCAGGGCGAGCAGACTTGTCGCGGCTCTTCTCATCGAGCGCCTCCCGGCGATGTGAGTGCGAGAAGCGGGGAGGGCATGGGTCAGAGCTTCATGCCCTCCCCGCCGCTGACATTAACCACGCACTACCGTAAGCGCACTACCAGGTCAGCCGGACCCGCGCCGAGAGCTTGTAGACGTCTTCGGCCTCGCACCGCGCCGAGGCACAAGCCCGGGGTTGAGTCGGGCTCACGGGTCCGTGGTCACGGGCTTCGCCGACGAACAGGTACGCGCCGATCAGATCGAACGCGACGTTCGGCGCGAAGCGGTAGGTGAATCCGAGGTTCCACTCGTTGCCGAGGTAGCGCTTATCACCACTCGACTTCACCGGCACCAGGCTACCCGTCCCAGTCCCGGCGACGAGCGTACTGTTGGTGTCCACCTTCTCGGCAGTCCATTGAACGTTGGTGACGGCGTGAAAGATCAGCGCGGGCGTCAGCGCGTAGTCCAGCGCGGCGCCCAGGGCGATGCGGCCGTACTTGTCGTAGCTCGGCGACCGCCCGAGCTGGTTGCCGCTGTTCTGGCGCAAGCTCAAGTTATAGTCGACGCCGCTGGCCTCGATGTCGGACCAGCCCGCCCAGTAACTCGTGGAGCCGTTGTTGATCACCTCGTAGGTGTTGATGTCCGAGCCACCCGAGCAGACGCCGGGGATGTTCTGCACGCACTCGTTGGCCTTCATGCCGGGCGTGTACATGACGCGCCCTTCGATGGTCAGCGGTCCCGCACGGTAGCCGCCGATGACGTCGAAGATAAAGGTGTTGATGTCCACTTCTTGCGTGCCCGTCGTCCCGGGAATGAGTGCAGATGGTACTTCCTGCTTGCCGAACTGGTAGAGGAAGGTGGGCTGGAACGAGAAGGGACCGGAGGTCCACCGGACGTCTCCGCCGAGGGTGTGGCGGTACGTGAACTTGTTGGCCTGGGCGGCGGCGTTCGGGTCGAAGCCGCCCCGGGCGAACGTGCCGGTATTGCCGCTGCTGTTGCCCTGGTCGTACCTGACGAAAGAGTAGGTCGGCTTGACAGTCAGACCCTTGAAGACGTCGACCTCAACGCTCAACAGGATCGCCCAATCCTCGGTCCCGCCCGGGTTGGTGATTGGATCGAGACCCTCGTCGATCTGGACGTAGGTGAGGGTCGAGCGGAGGTTGGGGGCCCAGGTGGTCTCGAGCGTGACGCCCGGGAAGTCGCCGGTGGCCTGGATGCCGGGCTTGTAGTCGTGGCCGCGGAACGGCTGGCCGCCGAAGCGGCCGATCGACGCCACCGGGATGAACGGCATGAGCGAGCCCGGACCGGTGATCGGGGTCTCGAGGTAGAGCCACTTGACCTCGGCCTGCCCCTTCTCGTCGGTCTCGATGTCGAGACCCTGGTTGCCACCGAACCCGCCGCCCTCGAAGTTCGTGACGGTGCGGCCGTTGTTGAAGTCGAACTCGAGGGCCAGGACGCCCTTCGCCTTGCCGACCTCGCCGGTGATCGTGAAGACACCGCGCTCGCGTGAGTACCACCCTTTGTCGTCGTCATTCGTGATGTCTCTGGCACGACCGGCGCCAACGTCACCTGTGGCGTTTCTGTAGATGGTGGTCACGAAGTCGACCAGGCCGTTGATCGTCACCTTCGGTGCGGGCGCAGCCGGGGCCTGGGCGAAGACCGGCGGGGCCAGCAACCCCAGGATGGCGACCACGGAGAGGACTGCTGTGAGGGTACGCCTCATTACCGCCTCCTCATGTGGTGGGGGTGAGTTGCTCCAAACAGCGTTGCGTAGGGCCCAACACCAACACCAGCACACGCGTAGGACAGCGGGTAAGGTTCTATACCAGGGGGGAGGCCAGGTCAAACGAAAATTACCCACGTCTGGAAAAACTTACAAATCTATCCCCCTTCGCCCAGCGCCCGGAGCTGGCCCACCGCGGCCTGGCCGAACGGCGACTGGGGCGCCAGGTCTCGGGCCCGGCGAAACGCGGCCTTCGCCTCGTCTTTCCGGCCCTCGGCGACGAAGACGAGCCCCAGGTTGTAGTACGCCGCCTCCATCTGCGGCTCGAGGCTCACGGCGAATTTGAGCGCTTGTTCCGCGTCGCGGTATCGCTTCAGGTGGAAGAGCGCCAGGCCGAGGTTCTGGTAGGCGACGTGAGGGACGGCGAGAGTCGGCATCGCGATCGCCCGCCGGTACGCTGCGGCTGCCTCCTCCCAGCGGGAGCTCTCGGCCAGCGCGATGCCGGTATTGAGGTGGGCCTCGGCATAGTGCGGATCGATCTCGGTGGCCTTACGGAACTCGTCGAGCGCCAGGTCGGGGCGCCTCAGCTCCAGGTAGAGCAGGCCGAGGGCGTTGCGATACGTGGCGCCGGTGCCGTCGAGCGCGATCGCCTCCTGGATGGCGTTGAGGGCCAGCGCCGGCTGCTTGTCCCGCATGTGGGCGAGCCCGCGCTCGTAGGAGGCGCGCGCCTGCAGCCGCTGGACCTCGGTCTGCTCCGTGGTCGCGCAGCCGGCCAGCCAGAGGCTCGCGAGCAGCACGGCGAGCCAAACGCGCGGTTGTCTTGACACGTTTCGTCCTCCCCTGTAGCGTTCGGAACTGTGCCGACCTACGAATATCAGTGCGATCAGTGCCATCGCACCTTCGAGATCCGGCAGAGAATCACCGCCGCGCCCCTCACGCGCTGCGAGGCGTGCGGCGGGCCGCTCCGCCGACTGCTGTCCGCCGCGCCGTTCATCCTGAAGGGCAAGGGCTGGTACGTCACCGATTATCCGTCCGAAGCGCGCAAGAAGGCCCTCGAAACCGAAAAGAGCGCCGACAAGACGGACAAGGCCGACAAGAAGGACGCCACATCCGCCGAGAAGTCTAGCACTTCGGCCTCCAAGGAGACGCCGACTCCGTCCAAGGAAACGCCGACTACGAGCGGCTCCGCGGCCGCTTCGTCTTCGCCACCAGCGTCGTCCGGCTGAGCACGACCGGGGTGCCGCGGCGGGCCCGGAGCCTCGCCGCGGCGCTTCCATCGCGGACCACGACCTCGAGCCGGTTCCGCGAGCCCACCAGCGCGCCGGCGCGGCCCGGCGGCAGATCGGCGTAGGTGCCGACGAGGGGCAGGGCGCGGCCCGCGATCCGCACCGTTCCTCCCCCGCCGCGGCCGGCGGCGACCGCCTCGAGGTGACCGGCGTCGATGGAGGTCACCAGGTTTCCGAAGCGATCGATGTGGATGACGGTCCCGGCGACGCCCCCCGCGACCGGGCGCGGCGCCGGCCACGGCAGGCACACGGGATCGCCGACCGGCGGACCGAACCGTTCGGGGGGAACGCCGAGGGCCAGGTGGGCGGCGGCCGGTGCGAAGACGTCACGCCCGTGGAAGGTACGGCTCACCACGGGTAGCCGATACTCCGGTGCCGCCAGCTCGAACGCCGCCCAGCCGCCCCGCGCCAGCAGGGGCGTGAAGAGGCCGTTGTCCGGTCCGACGAAGAGCTGACCGGCCGTGGCCACCACGAGGCCACGGCGGGCGGTGCCGACGCCCGGATCGACGACGGCGACGTGAATCGTGCCCGGGGGAAAGAAGGGCGCGGCGGCCTCGAGCAGAAGCGCGCCCTCGGCAACCTGCTGCGGCTCCACCTCGTGGGTCACGTCGACCAGCTGCACGGCGCGCACGAGGCCGAGGATGACCGCCTTCATCTCCGCGACATAACTGCCCTGGAGGCCGAAGTCCGTCGTGAGCGTGATGATGGGGACCACGACGTCCGACGACTATTCCCCTGGGACGCGGACGAAGCCGGCGATCGAGAAATGTGCGTCAAAGGCAAACGCGTACTGGATGCGTTCCCTTCTCATGACGGCGAAGCTGGTGCCATCCACGAAGCTGAACGGATGCTCGGAATAGCGATGAAGCAGGGCCACCGCCTCTCCCTCAAGCTCCGCGGACACGAAATAACGCTCGAGCCTGGGACTGCGATCGAGAATGTCGAGGAAGCCGCGGGCGGCCGCGTAGCCTTTGGCGGTCCGCAACAAGGTATAGGTCTCTCCCACCACGTGGTTTGTGGTGACCAGGGTCTGGAATCTGGTCAAGAGCTTTGGGAAGGCCTCGCGGGCTCGCCGGTGATACCGATCATCGGTGGTCTGGAGGGCGAACCATGCTCCGGTATCGACGAAAATGCGGGGCGGAGGCACCCCTCACCGCCGCCTCCGCCGCAGTCTCGAGGCGGCGAGATAATCGTCGTGGGCGGCGGAGATGTCAGAACGGCCGACCCTCCCCGCGCGCCCGACGAGCTCGAAGAGCGGATCGCGCTGCCCCCTGGTCTTCCGGCGAAGCACAAGCTCCACGCCTTCTCGAACCAGCCGCGCCTTTGAACTCTGGAGGGCCCTGGCCAGCGCCTCCAGCTTTCTGTCCTGTTCTTCGGTGAGCAGAACCTGAACTCGGGTCATCGCGATACCCCCTGAAATGTTGTGTAGCCAAATTATACACAACAGGGGCCCCGCCACTGTGGAGCGACGCGGGCGACCGCCAGATCCGTTCGACGACATTGACGACCCGTTCTCTCCGGAGTAAGTTCGAGGGCCGCCAGGGTTCCGCCCAAATTATGGCACGAGGGAGGAAGCCCCATGCGATCCATTCTCGCCGCTCTCGCCCTGCTAACCATGGCATCCAGCGCCTACGCCCAGTCCCTGAGCGCGCCCACTTATTCGGTTGGCGACACCTGGACTGTCAAGACCGGCAACGACACTCGCGAAGTCAAAGTGCTCAAGGTCGGCGACGGTGGGACCGTCGACATGCTCGGGTTCCTCTCCGGATGCCCGACCTGTATGGTCCAGCTTGACCGAAACCTCGCGATCCTCGCGGTCCTGGACGGGGCCGGGAAGCCTGCCGACCCGACCAAGATCGATTTCGTGCCGCTCGGGGCCCAGTGGCAGTTCTACAACTTCCCGCTCGAGCCCAAGAAGCGCTGGGAGCACTGCCGCCTTTCTGCGGGGCAGGAGCGAGAACTATGAGCTCAGCAATCGTGTGGAAGGGGTCGAAGACGTCAAGACGCCGGCCGGCACGTTCAAGGCCTACCGGATCGTGCGTGACTGGGTGCTGAAAGGCGGAAGAGCGCAGGTGCGTCACAGCGACTTCAGGTGGCAGACCACCACCTGGTTCGCTCCTGACGTGAAGCTCTTCGTGAAGACCACAACGACTAACCCGCGCGGCCAAGAACAGGAGCTGATGTCGTACAGCCTCAAGTAGCGATGATTGCGGGCGTCGTCAGCCCTCCGTTCGAGCGGCGGCTTCGCCGCCGCAATCCTATCCTGGGGGAGGTCTCGGAGGGGGCCGCCGAGGCCCTCTCCGATGGGTCAGCGGTCGCGATCAACGACGAAGTCCGCGATGAGCGCGAGGATCTCCCGCTCGTCCGACGGCGGGAACGTCTCCAGGTCGGCCTTGGCCGCCTGCGCGTAAGCGGACGCGCGCTCCCGGGCGTACTCGACGCCGTCGTGCTTGAGCACCAGGCGCCGGATCTCCTCGATCTCGGCGGGGGCCAGCGCCCGGCGCTTGAGGAGGCCGCGCACGCGCTCGGCGTCCCACTGAGGGGCGCGGTCCAGCATCGCGATCAGGGGCAGCGTCAGCTTGCCCTCCCGGAGGTCGCTGCCGATCGCCTTGCCCAGCCGGTCCTGGTCGGCGATGAAGTCCAGCGAGTCGTCCGAGATCTGGAACGCCACGCCGACGTCGAGGCCGTAGCGCGTCAGCGCCTCCACCTGGGCCGCGGGGATCCCGCCCAGCAGCGCGCCGATGCGGCAGCACGCCGAGATGAAGGAGGCCGTCTTCTGGGTGATGATCCGGAGGTAGTCCGCCTCCGTCGTCACCCCGCTCCGCTTGCGCTCCAGCTGGAACACCTCCGCCTCGGTCATCGATACCGTGGCGCGGGCCAGCGTCTCCATGACGGCGCGATCGTTGTCGCGCACGAGCATGGCGAAGGATTTCGAGTAGAGGTGATCACCGACGAGGATGGAGGCGTCGTCGCCCCACTGGGCGTTGGCCGATGGCCGCCCCCGCCGGAGCGGCGCCTGGTCCACGACGTCGTCGTGGATCAACGTCGCCGTGTGGAGCAGCTCCACGACGCAGGCCAGCCGCACCGACCGGGGACCGCGGTAGCCGGCCAGGCGCGCCGCCAGCAGCAGGAGCATCGGCCGCAGGCGCTTGCCGCCGGCCCCCGCGATGTAGCCGCCCATCTCCTGGATCAGCGCGACGGGGGAATCGAGCTGGCGGCGGATCTCCGCCTCGACGGTCCGGAGGTCCTCCCCCACCAGCGCAGCGACGCGCTCCTTGAGGACCTGCTCGAGGGTAGGGGTCGGCACGCGCGAGGGGTTACTTGAGGACGACTCGGTCCCGGACCTGGATCTGGGAGCCCGACGCCACCGTTTGGATCTCGGCCACGGAGAACCTCTCCCGCGTCTCGGTGACGCGCGCCGTCCCCACCTCCTCGTCGAGCTCGCCGAGCACCTCGCCGGTCACCGGGTGGACGACGGGAATGCGGTCCCGCCGGAGGCTGATGACGCTGCCGGCGCGCACGCCGTCGGCCGCGGTGAGGTCGATGACGATGCGGGTCGTGTCGACGTAGACGACGTAGCCGCGCTTGGACTCGGGCAGGGCCGAAGTCGTCGCGCGGGTCTCCCCCGTGCGCGCGCCCGGCGCCGCCGCCGGCGCGCTCGCCTCGGCGCGCCCGGTCTCGGCGCGCGGAGCTTCGGCGCGCGCAGCCTCGGCGGGGGGCTGGTACGGCACGCCCTGGCGGGGGCTGATCTTGCCGCCCCCCGGTGGCAGACCGTATTTGGCGACGATCTCCGGCAGCGCGATGATCGCTCGCTGGCCGAGGAACACCGTCTTGAAGGTGGTCGGGACCTTGTCCTCCTCGACCCAGACATATTCCGGCTCGCTGGGCACGTCGCCGAAGCGCGGATTCTTGATGAGCAGCCAGCGGGTCTCGGCGGACTTGAGGGTGACGGAGGGCTCGCCCGGCCCCGGCATGCCCGCGATCGCACGCATCGTGGAGCAGCCGGTGGCCGCGAGGGCGAGCACAACCAGCAGGGTGAGCCGCCCGGTCACCATGGGGGCCTTACGATAGCACAACCCTCAATCCTCCGGCCGTGGCTCCCAGGGGAACCGTTGCTCCTCGGCGACCCCGCCGCTGAGGAGCGGCTGGCGGCGGGACAAGAGCGCCATCCCGGTCACCGCCGAGATCCAGGTGGTGTCCAGATAGATCACGCCGCTGCGCTCGAGGAGCACGGGCACCAGCCAGCCGGAGACCTCGAGGTTCCGGGCGACACGGACCGCCCGCTCCGGGCGCGCCAGCACCTGCTCGACGCTCACCCTGCCGCTGGCGAACATGTCGCTCACCGCGAGGGGGTCGACCACCTGGAAGCGCTTCGAGCGCTCGAGAACGCTGGCGATGAGATAGGGGACGCGGCGGACGTCGGCGTTGCCGTTCGTGAGGTCGAGGACGGGCGTGATGGCGATCCGGATCCGCGCGCGGCTGATGCGCACGCCGTCGGCGACCCGCGGCCGGGGCTGGTCGGGGAGCGGGATGAACACGCCTTCCGAGAACTCCTTGTCGACGCGCCGGGTCTGCGCCCAGCCGAGCACATCCTCGTAATGGCCGAGCACCTTGCCCGTGAACGGGTGAAGGAAGGGCTCGCCCTTGCGGAAGACCGTCAGCTCCTGGCCCGCCTGCGCGCCCGCGGCCTCACCCAGATCCGTGTAGATCAGGTCGCCGTCGACGGAGACCACGACGCCTTCCAGCGGCTGGGCGGCCTTGACGAAGTCGGCGGCCATGAGCACGAAGGTCGCGCCGACCCGATCGGCCAGCCCCGCCGCCGCCGGAGCGGCCAGGGCCAGGCCGCCGGCGAGCAAGGCGAGCGCCAGCCGCGCCCGCGGGCGCCCCATCAGAACGTGACCGAGGGCTGGTGGGTCCCGAAGACGCCACGCAGCCGCTCGCAGATCTCGCCCAGCGTGACCGACGCCTCGACGGCGTCGACGATGAGCGGCATGAGGTTGGCCCCCGCCCGCGCGCCGGGCTCGAGGGCGTCGAGCGCCCGCAGAGCCGCGTCGCGGGGGCGGCCCGCCCGGAAGCGGGCGACCCGCTGGGCGAGGGCCTCGCCGATGCCGGCGTCGAGCTGGAACAGGTTCGCCGGCGGCGGGTCTTCGGTGACGAACTCGTTGACGCCGACGACGATGCGGGCCTTGTCCTCCACCTCGCGCTGGTAGCGATACGCCGCGTCCTGGATCTCGCGCTGCATGAAAGCCACCGCCGCCACCGAGCCACCCAGGTCGTCGATCTTCTGGATGTACGCCTCCGCCGCCGCCTCGATGTCGCGGGTCAGCCGCTCCACGACGAACGCCCCCCCCAGGGGATCGGCGGTGTCGGCGACGCCGGACTCGTAGGCCAGGATCTGCTGGGTCCGCAGCGCGATGCGGACGGCGCGCTCGGTCGGCAGCGCCAGCGCCTCGTCCATCGAGTTGGTGTGCAGCGACTGGCAGCCGCCCAGCACGGCGGCCAGCGCCTGCACCGCCACCCGCACGATGTTGTTCTCCGGCTGCTGGGCCGTGAGCATGCTGCCGGCCGTCTGGGCGTGGAAGCGCAGCATCAGCGAGCGCGGGTCGCGGGCCCCGAAGCGGTCGCGCATGAGACGGGCCCAGAGACGACGCGCCGCCCGGAACTTCGCAACCTCCTCGACGAGGTTGTTGTGGGCGTTGAAGAAGAACGAGAGCTGGGGCGCGAACTCGTCCACGGCCAACCCGGCGCTGAGCGCCGCCTGGACGTAGGCCACGGCGTTGGCGAGCGTGAACGCGACCTCCTGGACCGCGGTGCAGCCCGCCTCGCGCATGTGATAGCCCGAGATCGAGATGGTGTTCCAGCGGGGCACGCGGTCCCGGCAGTAGGCGAACATGTCGGTCACCAGCCGCATCGAGGGGCCGGGCGGGAAGATGTACGTGCCCCGGGCGATGTACTCCTTGAGGATGTCGTTCTGGGTGGTGCCGGCCAGACGCTCCGGCGGCACGCCCTGCCGCCGGCCCACCACGATGTAGAGGGCGAGGAGGATGGACGCGGTGGCGTTGATGGTCATCGACGTCGACACACGGCCGAGCGGGATGCCCTCGAAGAGATCGGCCATGTCGTCGACGCCGGCGATCGACACGCCCACCTTGCCCACTTCCCCGTAGGCCAGGGGCGAGTCGGGATCGTGCCCCATCTGGGTGGGCAGGTCGAAGGCCACGCTGAGGCCCGTCTGGCCCTGCTCGAGGAGGAAGCGGTAGCGCTTGTTCGTCTCGGCCGCCGAGCCGAAGCCGGCGTACTGCCGCATCGTCCACAGCCGGCCGCGGTACATCGTCGGGTGGATGCCGCGCGTGAAGGGAAACTCCCCGGGCGCGCCCAGTGCCCCGCCGCGGCCCTCCTCCGGAACATCGGCGGGCCCGTAGGCGGGCTTCAGCGGCGCGGCCCAGGACGTCGTGAAGAGCCCCTTGCGCTCCCGGCCCCGGTCCGTCATAGGGGGATGTTCCCGTGTTTCTTGGGCGGGTTGGCGTCCCGCTTGGTGTGGGTCAGCTCCAGCGCGGCGATGAGCCGCGCGCGCGTGTCCCGGGGCTCGATGACCTCGTCGACGTAGCCGCGCTCCGCGGCCACCCAGGGGTTGGCGAACTTCTCATGGTACTCGCGCGTCGTGGCCTCCCTGAACGCGGCTGAGTCCGGCGCTGCCTCCAGCTCCCGGCGGTAGAGAATGCTCACCGCCCCGTCGGGGCCCATGACGGCGATCTCGGCGGTCGGGTACGCGAAGTTCGCATCGCCGCGGACGTGCTTGGAGGACATGACGCAGTAGGCGCCGCCGTACGCCTTGCGGGTGATGACGGTGAGCTTGGGCACGGTCGCCTCGCAGAAGGCGTAGAGGAGCTTGGCCCCGTGCTTGATGATGCCGCCGTGCTCCTGCGCCGTGCCCGGCAGGAAGCCCGGCACGTCCTCGAACGTCACCAGCGGGATGTTGAAGCAGTCGCAGAAGCGCACGAAGCGCGCGGCCTTCACCGAGGCGTTGATGTCGAGGCAGCCGGCCAGGTGGGCCGGCTGGTTGGCGACGATACCGACGGGCCGGCCGCCCAGCCGCCCGAAGCCGACGATGATGTTCGGAGCGAAAGCCGCGTGGACTTCGAGGAAATAGTGATCATCGACGACCGTCCGGATGATCGTCGACATGTCATACGCCCGGTGGGGCTGGTCGGGCACGATCGACTGCAGCGCTTCGTCGCGCCGATCGACGGGATCGAGCGTGGGTCGGAGCGGCGGGTCCTCCATGTTGTTCGGAGGCAGGAAGGTCAGCAGCTCGCGGATGAGGGCCAGGCATTCCTCCTCGCTGTCCGCCGCAAAATGGGCCACGCCGGAGATCGTGCCGTGGGTCGTCGCGCCGCCCAGCTCCTCGGCCGAGACGGTCTCGTGGGTGACCGCCTTGATGACGTCGGGCCCCGTCACGAACATGTATGACGTGTTCTGGACCATGAACGTGAAGTCGGTGATGGCCGGCGAGTACACGGCCCCACCCGCGCAGGGGCCCAGGATCGCCGAGATCTGCGGCACCACGCCCGAGGCCAGGGTATTGCGGAGGAAGATGTCGGCGTACCCCGCCAGGGAGACCACGCCCTCCTGGATGCGGGCGCCGCCCGAGTCGTTGAGCCCGATGATCGGCGCCCCTGTCTTCATCGCCAGGTCCATGACCTTGCAGATCTTGCGCGCGTACGCTTCCGACAGCGAGCCGCCGAACACGGTGAAGTCTTGGGCGAAGACGAACACCGGCCGGGCGTGGACCCGGCCGGAGCCGGTGACGACGCCGTCGCCGGGGATCTTCTGCTCCGCCATGCCGAAGTCATGGCACTGGTGCACGACGAACTTGTCGATCTCCATGAACGACCCCGGATCCAGGAGCAGGTCGAGGCGCTCGCGCGCCGTCTTCTTGCCCGCCTTGTGCTGCCGCCGGACGCGCTCCTCCCCGCCCGCCAGCTCGGCCTGAGCGTGGCGCCGGTGCAGCTCGTCGAAGCGTTCCTGGAGAGACATCAGGCTCCCGCGTTAGGCTTTGGTTGGGGGAAGCTCAGACACCCCGCGACCAATCGGCGCGATTATAGGGACCGCCTGCTCACCAAGTCAATGAATTTATTGACTTTCGCGGGGCGATCTGACGATAATTCGGGTCCATGCAACTCTGGGCGCAGGCCGTCATCATAGCGTGCGTGGTCGCCGTCACGGTGGCGCTCGTCCCCTTGCTGGTGGCCTTGCGGCGGGCCGCCGAGCGGGCCGACCGCGTGCTGGCCATCGCCGAGCAGGAGCTGCGACCGCTGGTGAGCCAGCTCCAGGCGCTCGTCGACGACCTCAGGCTGATGAGCGGGGAGGTCCGCGGCGAGGTGGGGCGCCTGGGGGCGCTGGCCGAACAGGCCCAGGGGCTCTCGGACGGGCTCAGTCGCGTCATGAGCGCCATCGCCGGGCTCACGCGGGCGGGTCAGCTCGTGGGCGTGGCCGCCAGCATCAAGACCGGCCTCGACGTGTTCCTTCACCGGCTGCGCAAGCAGCAAGGAGAAAACCATGAGTAACGAAAAGGGCGACCCGGGAGGTTATCTGGGCTGGTTCTTCTTCGGCGCCGCGCTGGGCGCCGCGCTCGCCTACCTGACGACGCCGCGCACCGGGAGCCAGGCGCGCGAGCTCCTCACCGAGCGGAGCGGTGACGTCGCCAAGCGTGCGCAGGAGTGGGCGACCCAGGCCCAGACCCAGGCCGGCGAGTGGCTCGACAAGAGCCGCGAGATGTTCGAGGACCAGACGCAGCGCCTCATCACGGCGTTCGAGGCGGGCAAGGAAGCGATGCGGGAAGAGATCAAGAAGTGGTCGACGTCGGCGCGTGGCTGAGGTCGAGCTGCCCGGTCTGGAGGAGCTCGAGGACAAGCGCGACAAGGCGTTCAGCCGACGCGTCGCCCTGACCACTGCCATCTACGCGGTGGCCCTGGCCATCGCCCAGCAGCAGTCCTCTGACCAGTGGGCTTTCTACCAGGCGAAGGTCATCCGCGAGCACCATTACCGGGCCCAGAAGCTGATGCTCGAGGCCCAGCTCACCGAGCCGTCCAGCCTCAAGGGGCCGGAGCGGGCGCGGTTCGAGGCACTGGCCCGGACCTTCGCCGACGAGGAGAAGCGCTACAACGCCGAGAAGAAGGACCTCGAGAAGGACGCCCGGAAGCTCGAGAAGGAGCGCGATCACCACCGCGCGAAGGACCCCTACTTCGATTACGCCGAGGTCCTTCTCCAGATCGGCATCGTAACGGCCTCGGTCTCCATCCTGTCGGCCTCGCGCCCCATGTTCTGGTTCTCGCTGGCACTGGCCATTCTCGGCGCGTTGCTGACGATCAACGGGTTCACGCTCCTGGTCAAGGTCCCCCTCCTGCACGAGGCCCACTAGTGCCGTTCCAACTATTCGCGCCTAGGAAGGCACCGTGTACGTCGTTCGTGGACAGATTTAGTATCAACAAGTTGGAACGGCACTAGTCCATCGGAGGGGGCGAGACGCCCCCTCCGATTCCTCCCCACTTCGTCTCGTTGCGCCGGCAAAGCCGGCGCTCGAACGCGAACTAGATGTGGATGGCCTGGCCGAGGGCGCCGAGCGTCGCCTCCAGCGCCGCCTCGGACAGCGTCGGATGCGCGTGAATGGTGTGGATGATCTCCTCGAGTGTCGCCTCCAGGGTGCGTCCGACGGCAAACTCGTGGATCACCTCGGTCGCTTCGGGCCCCAGGATGTGGACGCCCAGGATCTCGCCGGTCGCCTTGTCGGCGACGACCTTGACGAACCCTTCCGTGTCGCCGAGGGCCGCGGCCTTGCCGCTGGCGGTGAACGGGAACTTGCCCACGGTGATCTCACGGCCGTTCCCTTTTGCCCGCGCTTCCGTCAGCCCGATCGAGGCGATCTGGGGGCGACAGTAGGTGCAGGACGGCACGTTGGTATAGTCGATCGGCCGCGGCTCCCGGCCCGCGATGGCCTCGGCGGCGACGACGCCCTCGGCCATCGCCTTATGGGCGAGGAGCGGCGGGCCGGCCATGTCGCCGATGGCGTAGACGCCCTGGACCGACGTCTCCATCCGCGGCGACACCTTCACGAAGCCGCGATCGAGCGCGACACCGAGCGTTTCCAGCCCCAGCCCCTTCACCTTCGCGGCTCGCCCTACCGCCATCAAGATCTGCTCGGCCTCGAACCGGCCGCCGTCCGTCTCGACGACGACGCCGGCGCCACCGGGCTTGACGGAGGTCACCTTCACGCCGGTCTTGAGGGTCATGCCGCGGCGACCGAACGAGCGCGCGAGCTGGCTCGAGACCTCCTCGTCCTCCACCGGGACGAGGCGCGGCAGCGCCTCGAGGATCGTCACCTGGGTGCCGTAGGAGGCGTAGACGTCGGCGAACTCGACGCCGACCGCGCCGGCGCCGATGACGACGAGCGACTTCGGCGCGCGCTCCTGCCTCACGGCGCCGTTGGACGAGAGGACGGCCTTCTCGTCGATGCCGACGCCGGGCAGCGACTTCGGCTCCGAGCCCGTGGCTAGGATCAGCGCCCGCGCCTCGATGGTCTCGGTCCCCCGCACGCCCTTGAGCTCGACGGTCGTCGGGCTCCGGAGCGTGCCGGTGCCGGGCAGCAGCGTGATCTTGTTCTTCCGGAAGAGGAACTCCACGCCCTTGGCCATCCGGTCGGCGACCTGGCGGCTCCGCTTCACGGCCTCCGCGTAGTCGGCCTGAAAGCCCTGCACGCGGATACCGAACTCCGCGGCGCGCTCGAAGAGGTGGACGACCTCGGCGTTACGCAAGAGCGCCTTGGTCGGGATGCAGCCCCAGTTGAGGCAGACGCCGCCGGGGCGGTCGTCCTCGACCGCGGCGACGCTGAGCCCGAGCTGTGCGCAGCGGATGGCCGCGACGTACCCGCCGGGTCCGGTGCCGATGACGGCGACGTCGACCTTATGCGCTGCCATGACGCTCGTGCGGCTGCTGCGCGACGGAAGCACGGATGCCGTCAGAGCGGCGACGGATGACGAAGGAGAGAGGCACGGGGCCGAGGCCGCGGGGGGTCCGCCGACCCGTTCGCGCCGAGAGGGACGACGCGCACCGCGCTGTATGGAAAACGCGAACGGTGACTCCGCGCCTAAGCTCGTGGTCGGCGGACCCCCCGCGGCCTCGGCCCCGCGCGGCGCTCATACGAGCAACCGCAGCGGCTCTTCCAGCAGCCGCTTCACGTCCTGCAGGAAGCGCGCGCCCATGGCGCCGTCCATGACGCGGTGGTCGCAGGAGATCGTCATCGACATCCGCCGGCCGATGGTGACGGCCTCGCCCTCGACCACGGGCACCCGCCGCACCGAGCCCACCGCGAGGATGGCTCCTTCCGGCGGGTTGATGATGGCCGAGAAGTCCGCGACGTCGAACATGCCGAGGTTGGAGATGGAGAACGTCGCGCCCGAAAGCTCCTGGGTCCGCAGCTTGCGCGCCCGCGCGCGCTCGATGAGATCGCGCGACTCGACGGCGATCTGGCCGAGCGACTTCGCCTGGCAGTCGCGGAGCACCGGGGTGATGAGGCCATCGTCCAGCGCGACCGCGATGCCGATGTGCGCCCGGTGGTGGATGCGGAACGTCTCGCCCTGGAAGGAGGCGTTCACGCCGGGGTGCTGGAGCAGCGCGATGGCGCAGGCCCGGACGATCAGGTCGTTGACCGAGATCTTCGGCTGGCCCTCGAGCGCGTTCAACTCCTCCCGCAGCGGCCAGGCCCGGTCCATCGCCACCTCCGAGGTGACGTAGAAGTGCGGGACCGGGGCCTTGGCCAGCGCCATCCGCTTGGCAATCGTGGCCCGCATCGGGGAGAGCGGACGGTCCTCGTACTCGGCTACCGGCATGCCGACGGCCGGCGCGGCGACGGCCGGACGCGCCACCGTCGGCGCCGCCGGCGCCCGGCTGGCCGCCGTTTCGACGTCGCGGCGGATGATGCGGCCGCCGGGCCCCGAGCCCTGAATCAACTTCAGATCCACGCCGGCCTGGGCGGCGATCTTTTTGGCCAGCGGAGAGGCCTTCACCCGACCATGCGAGACGGACGGCCCCGCAGGTGGGGGGCCGGCCATGACGGGGGCGGCCTCGGGGCGAAGTGGGGTTTTCTGAGCAACGGCGCCTGCCCCTGGTGCCGCGTGTCCCACGGACGGTGCCGGCGTGCGCGCGGCTGGATCTTCGCTGCGCGGCTGCGGCGGCACCCCCGCCGGGCGGTCCGACATGGTCGCCGCCGGCGCCGGCTGTGCGGAGGCGACCGCCGGCGCGGCGGCGGGGCTCGGCGCCTGGCTGAGCACGCCCCCGATGTCCTCGTCGGCCTCGGCGATGACGGCGATCAGCGCGCCGACGGGCGCGCGGTCACCGGCCTGCACCAGGATCTTCCGGAGCACGCCGGCGCCGAACGCCTCCATCTCGACATCGGCCTTGTCCGTCTCGATCTCGGCTAAGATATCGCCACCCTGGACCCTGTCCCCTTCCTTCTTTAACCATTTGATGATCTTCCCCGTCTCCATAGCCTCTGATAACTTCGGTATGACGACCTTCGTCACGGCCATGGCTCAACTCCCCTGGGCGTGGCAGACACGCCGGATGGCGTCGATGATCTTCTCCTTCGATGGCGTCTTGGCCCGCTCCAGGTTCCGCGCGTACGGCATCGGGGCATTCTCGCCGGTCACGCGCTCGACGGGGGCGTCGAGGTCGTCGAAGGCCGACTCGGTGACGAACGCGGAGATCTCCGAGCCCATGCCGGCGAAGCCGGCGCCCGCCTCCACCACCACGACACGATGGGTCTTGCGCACCGAGCCGATGATGGTCTCGGTGTCCAAGGGCCGCAGCGTCCGCGGGTCCACGATCTCGACCGAGATCCCTTCCCTGGCCAGCTCCTCGGCCGCCTCCATCGCCCGGTACATCATCCCCATGTAGGCGATCACGGTGACGTCCGTCCCCTCGCGGCGCACGACGGCCTGACCCAGCGGGATGACGAACTCGGGATCGTCCGGCACCTCACCCTTCACCGCGTAGAGCGTCTCCGACTCGATGAAGATGACGGGGTTCTCATCGCGGATCGCCGACTTCAGGAGCCCCTTGGCGTCCATCGGCGTCGAGGGCCGCACGACCTTGAGCCCGGGGACATGATAGAAGTAGACCTCCATCGACTGCGAGTGCTGGGCGGCGAGCTGGTGGGCCGGACCGCCGGGCCCGCGGATGACGATGGGGATGTTGTACTGCCCGCCGGACATGTAGTACATCTTCGCGGCCGAGTTCACGATCTGGTCGAGCGCCAGCATGGCGAAGTTGAACGTCATCATCTCCACGACGGGACGGAGGCCGACCATGGCCGCCCCGATGCCCACGCCGGTGAAGCCCGACTCGGCGATGGGCGTGTCGACCACGCGCTCGGGCCCGAACTCCTTGAGGAGCCCCTGCGTCACCTTGTAAGCGCCCTCGTAGAGCCCGACCTCCTCGCCGATCACGAGGACGCGGGGGTCACGCCGCATCTCCTCCCGCAGTGCCACGTTCAACGCCTCGCGGTAGGTCATGACCGCCATCTCGATCGATCTCCTCTCACAGGCCTTCGGGGTCGACCTGGTATCGGACGCCTTCGGCGTCGACCCTGTCTCAGACGCCTTCGGCGTCTTCCTTGTAGACGTCGGTCAGGAGCCACTCGACGGGCGGCTCCGGCGAGGCGTCGGCGAACGTCACCGCGTCGTCGATCCGGTCGTTGACGTCCTTTTCGAGCGCCCGCACGTCCGCCTCCGCCAGCAGCCCGGCCTCCAGCACGCGGTCCCGGAAGAGCACGATGGGGTCGCGCTGCTTCTCCCGCTCGACCTCCTCCTTGGTGCGGTAGACGGCGCCGGCGGGATCGCGCATGGAATGACCGCGGAAGCGGTACGTCCGCGCCTCGATCAACGCCGGTACCCGCTGTTTGCGGGCGCGCTCGACGGCGCGGGCGACGCTGTCGCGGACGGCCAGCACGTCCATCCCGTCCACGGCCTCGCCGGGGATGCCGTAGACCTCCCCGAACCGCCAGATCTCCGTCTGGGCCAGGGCCCGCTCCAGCGAGGTCCCCATGGCGTAGCGGTTGTTCTCGCAGATCCAGATCACCGGCAGCTTCCAGAGCGCGGAGAGGTTCATCGCCTCGTGGAACTCTCCCTGCGGGACGGCCCCGTCGCCGAAGTAGCAGACGATGACCTGATCACCGCCCCGGTGCTTGATGGCGAACCCGACGCCGGCGGCCAGCGGCAGATGAGCGCCGACGATGGCGTGGCCCCCCAGGAAGTTCACCGTCTTGTCGAACAGGTGCATCGAGCCGCCCTTGCCCTTGCAGAGCCCGTCGCGCCGGCCGAACAGTTCGGCCATCATGCGGCGCGGGTCGGAGCCCTTGGCCAGGCAGTGGCCGTGCTCGCGGTACGCCGAGATCGCATAGTCGTCGGGCCGCAGCACCGAAGTCGCCCCCACCCCCACCGCCTCCTCGCCGATGTAGAGGTGCAGGAAGCCGCCGATCTTGCCGAGCGCGTAGGCCTCCGCGGCCTTCTCCTCGAAGCGGCGGATGAGCATCATCTCGCCCAGGAGGCGCCGGGCCAGGTCGGCGTCGATGTTCAGAGCCTGCATCTTCTGAGCCATGAGTCCTCCTACATCCGCCATATCATAAGCTCGCCTCGGACGGCCGGGCCCGCCCCGCGACGCCCTGCGGCTCGCACTACTCTCCATACGCTCGCCTCGGACGGCGGGGCCCCCGCCCCGCGACGCCCTGCGGCTCGCACTACTCTCCATAGGCTCGCCTCGGACGGCGGGGCCCCCGCCCCGCGACGTCCTGCGGCTCGCACTACCACCGCATGAGGCTGAGATCGTCGACGCTGAGGCGCTGGCGCAGGCGGAAGATGGCCACGATGATGGCCAGCCCGACGGCGACCTCGGCGGCCGCCACCGCCATGACGAAGAACACCAGCACCTGGCCCTCGGAGCTGCCGTGCCGATGGCCGAACGCCACCAGCGCCAGATTGGCGGCGTTCAGCGCCAGCTCGATCGACATGAAGATCACCAGCGGGTTGCGCCGGATGACGACCCCCACCGCGCCGATCGTGAACAGCATCGCCGACAGCGCCAGGTAGTAGGCCTCGGGAATCATGCCCGCCGTCTGGCCAGCAGCAGCACGCCGACCATCGCCGCCAGCAGCAGCACCGAGGTCAGCTCGAACGGGAACAGGAAGTCGGTAAAGAGGAGCCGCCCGATCGCCTCGACGCTTCCCGCGGGCGCCGGCGCCGTGGCCGGAGCCGCCCAGCGGGTCGCCAGCACCACGGCCAGCTCGAACAGGAGCAGCGCGCCCAGCGGCGCCGCCAGCAGCCGGTACGACCTCCGGGGGTCGGGCCCCGTCTCCTCCTTGCCGGGGATGAGCACCATGATGGCGAAGACGAAGAGCACCATGATGGCCCCGGCGTAGACGATGACCTGCGCCGCCGCCAGGAACTCCGCGCCCAGCATCAGGTAGAGCGCGGCGATGCTGCCGAGGTTCACCACCAGGAAGAGGGCTCCGTGGATGGCGTTCCGCTTGAGGATGAGCCCGAGCGCCGAGGCCACGGCCACGGCGGCGATGAGCAGGAACGCGGCGAGCGCCATTACGGTCTCCGGTCCGCCGGAATCGGGACCGGCGACGTCGGGCGGCCGTCGGGGCCCGCCGGCTCGAGGCTGAGCAGCGTCTCCTTCGTGTAGATCATGCCCGTCCGGCTGTAGGAGGAGAATTCGAGGATGCCGGTGTCCATCCGGATGGCGTCCTCCGGACAGGCCTCCACGCAGAAGCCGCAAAACACGCACTTGCCCAGATCGATGTCGAAGCGGTCCGGGACCTTCTCGATCTCGGGGTTGGGGTGCTCGTCGGCGACGATGTAGATGCAACGGGCCGGGCACACGGTCTCGCACATCATGCAGGCCACGCAGCGGGGCGAGCCGTCCTCGCGGCGCACCAGGCGGTGCAGGCTCCGCAGGCGCGGCGAGTACGGGCGGTGTTCCTCCGGGTACTGGACGGTGACGGCGCCCTTGGCGTCCGACCGGCCGAGGGCGTGGGCGATGTGGCGCCCCATGTTGCGGAAGAAGTGGCGGCCAGTCAGCGCCAGCCCCGCCACCACCTCGACCACGTAGAACCGCTGCCGGAGCCGCATCAGGCCCGCCCGACTAACAGGATGAGCCCGGTCACGACGATGTTGGCGATCGACAGCGGGAAGAGCCCCAGCCAGCCCAGCCGCATCGCCTGATCGTAGCGGAAGCGCGGCAGCGTCCACCGGATGAGCATGAGGACGAAGATCATCGCGCTGACCTTGACCACGAAGGCGCCGACCTGCAGGAGCACCACCAGCAGGTGCGGGAGCCCGAGCGTCCAGCCCCACGGAAACTGGAAGCCGCCGGCGGAGAGATACGGAACCTGCCAGCCGCCGAGGAAGAGCGCGGTGGTCATTCCCGCGATGACCACCGACTCCAAGAAATCGGCCATGGCGAACATGCCGAACTTCATGCCGCTGTACTCGATGAAGTAGCCGATGATCTCCGATTCTCCCTCGGGCATGTCGAAGGGGATGCGCTTGGTGGCGGCGATGCCCGCGGTGAGGAACAGGAGGAAGGCCAGCGGCTGGGTCAGGATCCCCCAGGCGGGGACCCAGGCGCCGAAGACCCACGGCAGCAGCGGTTCCCCCTGCCCGCGCACGATGTCCTGCATGTTGAGCGAGCCGTAGACCATGATCACCCCCATGATGGAGGCGCCGATGGCGATCTCCGCCGAGATCATGAGCGCCGCCGCCCGCTGACCCCCGAGCAGGGCGAAGTTGTTGGCCGACGACCAGCCCGCCATCATCACCCCGTACACACCCAGCGAGAGCATGGCGAAGACGTACAGGATACCGACGTTCATGGTGACCGCCTGCAGTGGGATCTCGCGCCCGGCCAGGTGCAGGGTGTCGCCGAACGGGATCGACGCGAAGGCCGCCAGCGCGAAGAAGACCGAGACGAAGGGCGCCAGCGTGAAGAGGAAGCGGTCGGCCCGCGCCGGCCGGAAGTCCTCCTTGGTCAGCATCTTGATGGCGTCGGCCAGGGGGTGGAACAGCCCCATGAGCCGGAACCCGAAGATGGAAGCGCGATTGGCCCCGATGCGGTCCTGCATGATCGCCGACTGCTTGCGCTCGACCCAGGTGAGCAGGCCGCCCACGTTCAGCACGAACAGCATGACGAAGGCGACGCGGCCGAACGCGATCCCCAGGTCCATAACTCGGAGGGGGCTACGCCCCCCTTCCGAACCCTCCCCCCTTCGATTGCGCGGGCACAGCCCGCGCTCGAACAGCGATGATCCTCATGCGCGCGCTGCCTCTCGAGTCGTGCCCACCATCTGGCCGGTGTCGCCGATGGATTGGTAGGTCATGCCGGCGAAGGCCGGGACCGAGCGCGCCAGCTCGCGGAACCAGTGCTCCGCGCGCGCGGCCGGGGTCGGCTCCCCCAGCGCGGTGAGGACGCGGCCCAGGATCTCCCAGTCGGGGAGCGCCTCGCCCAGCGGGTCGACGGCCGTCCGGAACCGCTGCACGCGTCCCTCGAAGTTGGTGAAGGTGCCCTCCCGCTCCACCCAGGCCGCCGCGGGCAGGACCCAGCGGGCCAGCGCGCTGGTGGCGTTGGCGTTGGGGCCGCTCCAGATGAGCGTCTCCACCGCCCCCAGGGCGGCGCGCGTCTCCGCCTCCGGCCACCCGGCGTCGAGCAGATCGTGGTCGAAGATCCACAGACAGCTCAACCGGCGCGCGCGGGCGGCGGCCAGGATCGCGGCGGTGTCGCCGCCGAGCCCGATCAGCTCGGCCCCGCGCGTGTTCGGGTTCTTGTCGGCCCGGATCAGGAGCTTGTCCTCGTCGCCCGGCACCCGCGGCGGCACCACGAAGGCGACCTGGGCGGCGCCGCGGCGCTCCAGCACCCGCCGGAGCGCGAAGAGGTCCTCGTTGGCCATCTTCGGCGAGGCGATGACACCGATCTCCGCGGGCGGATGGCGCGTGAGCGCTCCGGCGACCCCGGCGATCGCCTCGTCCCACGCCACCGGCAGCGGCTGGCCGCCCTCGCGCCGGAGCGGCGAGCGGAGGCGGCTCGGGTCGTCCACGAAGCCGAAGCCGTAGCGCCCGTCGTCGCAGATCCACCACTTGTTCACGGCCGCGTTGAAGCGCGGCTTGAGGCGCGCCACCCGCCGGCCCTGGGCGTGGTGCGGGCGCCGCCGGTTGACGTGGACCTCGATGTTGCAGCCGCGGGCGCAGCCGGGGCAGATGGACTTGGCGGCGTCGAGGTACCAGACCCGCACCTGGAAGCGGAAGTCGCGATCGGTCAAGGCACCCACCGGGCAGATGTCGACGACGTTGCCCGAGTACTTGTTTTCCAGCTCCCGGCCCGGGAAGAGCCCGATCTCCGAGCGATCGCCGCGGTCGAAGATGCCCAGCTCGCCGGTGGCCGTGACCTCGTCGCAGAAGCGCACGCAGCGCGAGCAGAGGATGCAGCGCTCGGCGTCGAGGATCACGTGAGGCCCCAGCGGCACCGCCTTGGGCTTGTGGACCTTCTCGTCCACCATCCGCGGGTCGTAGAGCCCGTGCTTCATGTAGTAGATCTGCAGCCAGCACTCGCCGGCCTGGTCGCAGACGGGACAGTCCAGCGGGTGGTTGATGAGGTGGAACTCCATGATCGACTTCCGCGTCTCCAGCACCCGCTCCGTCTGCGTCGACACCACCATCCCGTCGCTGGCCACCGTGTTGCAGGCGATCGTGGGCCGGGGCGCCTTCTCGATGTCCACCATGCACAGTCGGCACTGGCCGGCCACCGAGAGGCCGGGATGATAGCAGTAGTGCGGCACCTCGATGCCGAGCGCGCGCGCCGCCTCGATGAGGTTGGTGCCGGGCGCCACCTCGATCTCTTTCCCGTCGATCGTCAGCTTCGGCATTATCCCCGGAGGGGGGCTTCGCCCCCCTTCCGGAACCTCCCCCCAGGATTGCGCCGGCAAAGCCCGCGCTCGAACACGGTCGTCGTCATCATTATTTGGTAACCAGGGCCTCGAACTCGTCACGGAACTTCTCGATGTAGGAGATGTACGGCCCCACGGCGCCGTCGTAGAAGGCGCAGATGGTGGTGCCGACGCCCCGCCGGGCGACGTCGAGGACGGTGTCGAGGTCCTCCTTCCGGCCGCGCCCCTCGACGATGCGCTCCGTGATCTTGTAGATCCAGCCCGTGCACTCGCGGCACGGCGTGCATTGGCCGCAGCTCTCGTGGGCGTAGAAGCGCGCGACCACCATGAGCGCCTCGGGAATCGAGACCGTCTCGTCCATCACGATCACGCCCGCCGAGCCGGCCATGGTGCCGGCGTTCTTCAGGCCATCCACGTCCAGGGTGACGTCGATCTCGTCGGCTCTCAGGATCGCCGCCGACGAGCCGCCGGGCACCACGGCTTTGAGCCGGCCGTTGCCGGTCACGCCGCCGGCCAAGTCGTAGATCAGCTGGCGCAGGGTGAGGGCCACCGACGCCTCGTAGACCCCCGGCCGCTTCACGCGCCCGGAGACGGAGTACATGCGCGTGCCGCCCTGGGTCTTGGTGCCGAGGCTGGCGAACCACCCGGCGCCCCGGTTGATGATGTGAGGCAGGTGGCAGATGGTCTCGACGTTGTTGACGATGGTCGGCGCGCCGAACGCGCCCTTGATGGCCGGGAAGGGCGGCTTGAGCTTGGGCCAGCCCTTCCGGCCCTCCAGCGACGAGATCAGGCCGGTCTCCTCGCCGCAGATGTAGGCGCCGGCACCGCGGTGAACGACGACGTCGAAGCCTCCGCCCAGATAGCCGGCCTCGGAGGCCTCCCGCACGGCCGCCGAGAAGCGGCGCCACGGCTCCACGTATTCGCCGCGGATGTAGACGAAGCCCACCGACGACCGGATGGCCCGCGCGGCGATGAGCATCCCTTCGATCACGGCGTGGGGCTCGCGCTCGAGCAGGTAGCGGTCCTTGAACGTCCCCGGCTCGGCCTCGTCGGCGTTGATGACCAAGTAGACGGGCCCGGCGTGGTTCTTGGGGATGAAGGACCACTTCATCCCCGTCGGAAAGCCGGCGCCCCCCAGACCGCGGAGGTTAGACTTCTTCACCTCCTCCGTGATCGCCGTCGGCTCCATCGTCTGCGCCTTCTCCCAGGCCGTGTAACCGCCGGTCTCGCGGTAGGCCGCCAGCGTGTGGGCGTCGGCGCGGTGGAAGTTGCGGGTGAGGATCCTCTCGCCGGTCACCGAAGCTCCTCGAGGATCCGATCGACCCGGGCCGGCGTCAGATCGAACTGGTAGCGGTCGTCGACCTGCATCATCGGCGCGTGCTCGCAGGCGCAGAGGCATTCGACGGACAGCAGCGTCACCCGACCGTCGTCGGTGGTCTGCCCGACCTCGAGGCCGAGCCGTTCTTTAAGGTGGGCGAGAATCCGGGGCGCCCCGGCCAGGTGGCAGGAGAGGTTGTGGCAGACGGCCACCACGTGCCGCCCCTTGGGCCGCTGGAAGAACATGGTGTAGAAGGTCACGACCTCGTGCACGTGCGCCGGCGTCAGGTCGAAGAGTCCGGCCACGTACTCCTCCACCTCGAGGGAGATGTAGCCGAAGGCGTCCTGGGCCATGTGGAGCACGGGCAGGAGCGCCGCGCGCCGGTCCGGGTAGAGCGCCTGCAGCCGGCGCACCTCGGCCAGCTGCTCGGGGGTGAAGGCGACGGGCGTGGTGAGGCTCACCGGTCCAGTTCCCCTCCGATCATGTTCACCGAGCCGAAGGTGGGGACCAGGTCCGCCACCATCTCGCCCTCGATCATCCGGTGGAGCGCGGCCATGGGCGGCAGGCACGGCGGGCGGCAGCGGACGCGGTACGGGCGGTCGGTCCCGTCGGAAACGACGTAGAAGCCGAGCTCGCCGTTGGCGCCCTCCACCGCGAAATACGCCTCGCCCGGGGGCGGGCGGATCCCGTAGCCCTCCATGATCAGCATGAAATGGTTCATCAAGCCCTCGATGGAGCCGTAGGTGGTCTCCTTGGGGGGGAGGATCACCCTCTTGTCCGCGGCATTGATGCGCTGGTGGGCCGGTCGCTCCGAACCCTGAAGATTGGGGGACAGCCGGATCGGGATGAGCAGCAGCGATTCCGTCTTGCCCTGCTTGCCCTGGTCCACATACGTCGCGGGGTCGAGGGGGCGTCCCTGGTGGTCCACGTTGATCGGACCGCCCGGGATCTGGTCCAGCGCCTGCTCGGCGATGCGCATCGACTGCTCCATCTCGGCCATACGGACCAGGTACCGCGCGAAGTTGTCGCCGGCAGCCTGGGTGGGCACCTCCCAGTCCAGCCGGTCGTACACGTAGTAGGGCTGGGCCCGGCGGACGTCGTAGGGTACACCCACCGCGCGCAGCATCGGGCCGGTGATGGCGTAGGCGATCGTCTCCTCCCTGGACAGCGCGCCGACCCCGACCATGCGGTCCATGAAAATCCGGTTGCCGGTCAGCAGGCGGTGCACCTCGTCGAGGACCTCGCGCACCTGTTTGAAGGCGGCCCGCATCTTGTCCCCGAAGTCGGGCGGCAGGTCGGCCTTCACCCCCCCCACCCGGCCGTAGGAGATGGTCAGGCGGGCACCGGTCACGTCCTCCACGAGCTCCCAGAGGAATTCGCGGGCCTTGATCATATAGAGGAAGACGGTGAAGGCGCCCAGCTCCATCGCGGAGGCGCCGACGCAGGTGAGGTGATCGCAGATCCGCGAGATCTCGGACGTGATCACGCGGATGTACTGGCAGCGCTCGGTGATCTCGATACCCAGAAGCTTTTCGACCGCGGAGGCATACCCGAAGTTGTTGATGAGCGGAGATACGTAGTTCAGGCGGTCCGTGTAGGGAATGGCGTTGTTCCACCCGCCGACTTCACAATCCTTCTCGAAGGCGCGGTGGAGATAGCCGATCTCGACGTCCGCCTTCACGATGACCTCGCCGTCCAGCTCGGCCTGGATCCGGATGATCCCGTGCATGGCCGGATGGGCGGGGCCCACCCCGACGTGGATGTTCTGGCTGCCGCTTCCGGTGCCGGCCCCCTCGCCCAGCATGAACTCGCGGGTGGTCGTCGGGCGCGCCATCAGGTCCTCGGCCCGATGAGCGGCTGGCGCCGGTTGACCGGGTAGTCCTTCCGCAGGGGATGACCCACGAACTCCTCGTAGAGGAGCAGGCGCCGGAGGGCGGGGTGCCCCTGGAAGCGCACCCCGAACATGTCCCACACCTCGCGCTCGAGCCAGTCCGCGATCGGCCAGAGGGGGACGGCCGTCGGCACCACGGGGTCGTCCTCGCTCACGCGGACCTTGAGGCGCAGCCGGTGGTTGTGGCGGAGCGAGTAGAGGTGGTAGACGACCTCGAAGCGCGGCCCGTCCTCGCGGCCGGGGAGCTTGGAGACGTCCACCGCGGTCAGGTCCATCAGCACGTCGAAGGCCAGGCGCGCGTCGTCGCGGCAATGGCCGAGCACCTCGCCGAGGGCCTCACGGGTCACCACCGCCGTGTGGTCGCCGCGGTGCGCGTGGGTCTCGACGACGGCATCGCCGAACCGCGCCCGCAGCTCAGCGAGGATGGCCCCCCCTTCCATCAACTAAAACCTCTGGGTCCCGGCGGCGATCTTCTCCTGGAGCTTCATCAGGCCGTCGATGACGCTCTCGGGACGGGGCGGACAGCCGGGAATATAGACGTCCACCGGGATGATCGTGTCGATGCCCTGCACGGTGGCGTAGTTGTCGTAGAAGCCGCCCGTGCACGTGCAGACGCCGAAGGCCACCACCCACTTCGGCTCCGTCATCTGGTCGTACACGCGCTTGAGCACCGGCGCCATCTTGTGCGAGATCGTCCCCACGACGAACAGGACGTCGGCTTGCCGGGGAGAAAAGCGGGGCAGCCCGGCGCCGAAGCGGTCGATATCGTAATGCGAGCAGGCGGTCGCCATGTACTCCATGCCGCAGCACGCGGTCACGAACGGGTACTGGAAGATCGAGTACTTGCGCGCCCAGCCGATGGCCTCGTCGAGCTTCGAGGTGAAGAAGCTGCCTACTCCCACTCCAGTCCCCCTTTGCGCCAGATATAGAGGAAGCCCACCATCAGGATCGCCATGAAGACCATCATCTCGACGAAGCCGAACCACCCCAGGCGACGGTAGAGCATGGCCCACGGCCAGACGAAGAGCAGCTCGATGTCGATGATGATGAAGAGGATGGCGATGGTCGAGAACTTGATGGCGAACCGGCCCTCGGCGATCCCCAGCGGGTCCTTGCCGCACTCGAAGGGCTCGGCCTTCACGGGGGTGAGCCGGCGCGGCGCCAGAAGCCGCGGCAACCCCAGGAGCGCCCCCGCCACCGCCGCCGCGAAGGCGAAGACCATGAGGATGGTGCTGTATTCCGTCATGGCGCTGTCCGGACGGCCTGGGTCTGGCGCTTGGCGTGGTAGGAGCTGCGGACGAGCGGCCCCGCCTCCACGTGGGCGAAGCCCAGCTGGCGCCCCGCCGCCGCCAGCTCGGCGAACTCGTCGGGGTGGTAGTACTTCGCCACCGGCAAATGGTTCGCGGACGGCCGGAGGTACTGGCCCAGCGTGAGGATGCGCACGTCCACGTCGCGCAGATCGCGCATGGTGGCGAGCAGCTCGGGCCGCGTCTCGCCGAGCCCGAGGATCAAACCTGACTTGGTGACCAAGTCCGGCGCCCATGACCGGGCGCGCGTGAACAGCCCCAGCGTCCGCTGGTAGCGCCCGCCGTGGCGGGCCAGCTTGTAGAGGCGCGGCACCGTCTCGGTGTTGTGGTTCAGCACGTGTGGGCCCGCGTCGATCACCGCCCGGAGCGACGCCGCCTGCCCTTGAAAGTCCGGGATGAGCGCCTCCGTGCGACAGGCCGGCGCCTGGCGCCGGATCGCGGTGAGGGTGGCCGCCCAGTGGGCGGCGCCACCGTCGGCGAGGTCGTCCCGGTTCACCGAGGTGATCACGACGTAATCGAGGCCGAGCGCCGCCACGGCCCGTCCGATCCGCTCGGGCTCCTCGCGATCCTCCCAGACCGGCTTGCCGTGCGTGATGGCGCAGTAGCCGCAGCGCCGCGTGCAGACGTCGCCCAGGATCATGAACGTGGCGGTGGCGTCCTCCCAGCACTCGCCGATGTTGGGGCAGCGCGCCTCCTCGCACACGGTGTGAAGATTCCAATCGCGCAGGAGGCCCTTGAGACGCATGTAATGGGGACCACCCGGCGCGCGCACCTTGAGCCAGGACGGCTTGCGGCCCTCGAGCGGCGGGGTCGATTCGATCACGGGGAGTTGTATCACGGGCATCGGTCCGTCCAACCCAAACCGGTTCATTATGCCACGGCCGCGCGCTGCTATGATAGCCGACGGGAGGGCGACGCCATGACCCTGGCCGGCTGGATTTTTCTCGCGATCATCGTGGCGCTGGTCTGGCTCGGCATCGCGACCTACAACCGGCTCGTCGGCCTGCGCCAGCGCTCCGCGGAGGCGTGGTCCGACATCGACGTGCAGCTCAAGCGCCGCACGGACCTCGTGCCCAACCTCGTGGAAACGGTCAAGGGGTACGCCGCCCACGAGCGGTCGACCCTCGAGCAGGTGGTGCGCGCCCGCGGCGCCGCCGTGGCCGCCACCACCCCCGAGGCGCGCGCGCAGGCGGAGAACGCGCTCACCGGCGCGCTCCGCCAGCTCTTCGCCCTGGCCGAGAGCTACCCGGAGCTCAAGGCCAACGTGAATTTCCAGGCGCTGCAGCACTCGCTGACGGAGATCGAGGAGGCGGTGCAGAACGCCCGCCGCTACTACAACGCGGTTGCCCGCGACCTCAACACCGCCATCGACAGCTTCCCGTCGAACCTGATCGCGTCCTTCTTCCGCTTCGCCCGGCGGGCCTACTTCGAGCTGGACCGTCCGGAGGACCGGCAGGTCCCCCGCGTGAGCTTCGGGAGCTGAGCCGGGTTCGCGAGGCCCGCGTGCGTCGTCGCTGGCCCGCAGTCGCCGCCGTCCTCGGCCTCCTCCTCTCGACGTCCGCCGCAGCCGCCCAGGGCCGCTCGTTCGCGATCGAACGGTTCGCGGTGGCGCTCGACGTCCATCCCGACGGAAGCCTCGCGGTCCAGGAGACGCTCACCATCGACTTCCGGGGCCGGCACCACGGCGTGTTCCGGCTCATTCCCGTCCGCTACATGCGCCACGGCGCCGAGTTCGCGCTCCGGCTCGACGACGTGATCGTCCTCGACGAGGCGCACCAGCCCCTGCGCACGGAGGTCACCTACCCCGGCCGCTACGTGCGCATCAAGGCCTGGGTGCCGGGCGCCGAGAACGCGACGAGAACCGTGCGCATCCTCTACCGCGTGCGCCGTGGTCTGCTCTTCTTCGACGACCACGACGAGCTCTACTGGAACGTCACCGGTGACGAGTGGGAGGTGCCCATTCGCCAGGTGGAGGGCCGGGTCGCGCTCCCCGGGGGGGCGGCCGCCGCGCCCGTGCAGGTGCAGGCCTACACCGGCCCGCGCGGCGCGACCGGCGCCGACTACAGCGAGGAACGGCGCCCCGAGGGCGTCGTGTTTCGCACGACCCGACCGCTGCGGCCGCACGAGGGCCTCACCATTGTGGTGGGCTGGCCGCCCGGCGTCGTGGCCCGCCCCTCCGCCTGGCGCGAGGCGTGGTGGCTCGCCGTGGACCACTGGCCGCTGGCGCTGCCGCTCCTGACGCTCGGCGCGATGAGCCTGGTGTGGCGCGCATACGGCCGCGATCCCGCATCGAACCGGTCCATCAAGCCCGAGTATGGGCCACCGCCGGGGCTGGCGCCGGCGGAGGCCGGCGCGCTCATCGACGAGCAGGCCGAGCCCCGCGACGCCGTCGCCACGCTCGTCGACCTCGCCGTGCGCGGGTACCTCCACATCGAGCGGGTGGAGGGTGACGGCCGGGACTTCCTCTTTCGCCGCGTCAAGCCCCTGGCGGGCGATGTCACGCTCACGCCGATCGAGCGCTTCGTGCTACAAAAGGTGTTCGGCGAGGAGCTGACGCTCCGCGACCGTCACCTCTCGGAGCTCCGCCGCAACTACGACTACGTCTTCGGTCCCATCCGCGACGCGATCTACCGGACCCTGGTGGAGCGCAGCCTGTTCCCGGCCTCACCCTACTGGATCCGCCAGGGCTGGGGCGTGGCCGGCATCGTCCTGCTCTTCGTCGCCGGAGCGCTGCTCATCGCGCTGGACCGTTTCGCTCCGCTCGGCTGGCCGCTGCCGGCCGGCGTAGCCCTGAGCGGCGCCGTCGTCCTTGCCTTCGCGCGCATCATGCCGCGTCGGACGTGGCGGGGGGTGCGGTTGCTCACGCCACTCCGCGGCTTCCAGGAGTTCCTCGAGCGGGCCGAGAAGGACCGCCTCGAGCGTCTGCCCGGCGACACGTTGCACCGCTGGCTGCCCTGGGCCATCGCGCTCGGGGTGAGCGAGCGGTGGATCTTCAACTGGCAGGGTCTTCGGGTGGAGGCGCCCACGTGGTACGACGGGCGGGGGCCGTTCACGCTGCCCGGCTACTCCCGCGACCTCGACGCCTTCGGCCGCCAGAACGAGGACGCGCTCCTCACCAGCCGGCGCGCCGGCGGCGGCAGCGGCGACGGGGCCGGCGGCGGCTCCAGCGGGTTTTCGGGCGGATCGTCGGGCGGCGGCGGCGGCGGGGGCGGCGGGGGGACGTTTTAAGATCGGAGGGGGCGGACGTTACGGCCCCCTCCGAGGCCTCCCCCAGGATTCGATTGCGCCGGCCAAGCCGGCGCTCGGCAGCGGCCCTTGGCCCTAGGCGCTTCTGAAAGACTCCCCATCCACAACGATGAACACGATGGCTTGATCCCACGCGGGGCGGTCCACCCAGATGGGCGATGCTACGGATTTCGCGCGTGCTGCTTGCCACACGCCGCCCGCCACTATGGCTTGATGCCAAGGCGGCCGATTCACCCAGATCGCCGAAGCCAGCGATCCCGAGCGCGTATCGACACCCTGCCACACGCCGCCGGGCGGCTGCCGATCACGCCGGTTCGTCGCTGTCTCGCGGTTGCATTCTTCGAAGCCATCCTTCGTGAATGCCTTCACGATCTCCTCCGGCGCCGCGACCCATCCGTGCTCCTGTTCGATCCACGTCATCATGCCCCGCTCGCGAAGCTCATTGAGGCCCGTCATCTGTCGCATCTTGTTCTCCCGCTCCCGGTGAGGAAACGTGATCCTGGTTCCGACACCCTGGAAAGCTCTGGGGCATGAGCGTGCCCCAATTTGACTTTCAACCTCCACGCCTGCGCCGCCTTCTTGCGGCGGTTCGTCCGGGGGACCTCGGCGTACCCTGCCTCGATCTCTTCATGAAGACACCGCGGCACTCGTCGCTGCAGAATCGCTGCGCTTCGTCCTTGAGTTCTCTTTGGCAAGCTTCGCATCTGGCCATCGTTACACTCCTAAGCCATCAACTGAGATCGTGCCCCGCCCGATTTGGTCAACGGGCTCGGTTATGGGTGGCCTCGGACGATTTCTCATCTGGCCCTCCCTCGCGTTGAGAGGTGAGATCGCGGCGGCTCATCGCTCGCGCGCTGGTCATTGACATATATCAAATAATATTTTATATAACAAGTGGCAAATATATAATTATTGGCCAGGCGAGCCTTGGCGTCAGGCCGATGACGGGCTGGCCGGCCCGAGACGGGAGCTGTGATGTTCGCCAATAAGACCAGAGTCCTCCTCATCCTTTCCCAGGACGTCGTGGATCGGGCCCGGGTCTGTGCGGGCAGGGCGACGACGACACTCAAGCTTCCGGTGAGCCTTCAGATCGTCCTCCGGGCCCTGATCGAGGAGGGGCTGAAGTGGGACGACAACCCGGCCCTCCTCGCCAACGTCGAGGGTCAGGCGAAGGCGGTCCGCCAGATCCGGAGGGTGGCGCGTCTCGGGGGGCGAGCCGAGGGGGAACAGGGGGATCGACGGTCTGGAATTCGGCAGCGGCCGAGCGGTCGTGAGCGGCAGAGGCGCCGGAAGTGAGGAGGGCGTAGGGGCCACCCAGCGCCGAGCCGAGCCGGAGTGAAGGGGGCTCTGCGCCAGTCAAACGTGACGACGACGAACGCTGAGGGTCAGCGTCTTTTGCAAGGAGACGACGATGTCGAAATGGATAGGGTTGACAGTCTTGGCGGCGGCGGCGGTGATGGCCCTCGGCTGCGCCCAGCAGCCGTCAGCGACGGTAGCAGGGGTCGAGGACAAGACCTACACGGTGACGCCGGCCTCGGTGACGGTGAGGGCCGGGATCGTCACGGGCGAGATCACGGAGATGAAGGTCACGGAGCGGCTCGAGAAAGGCTCCGACCGCGTCGTCTCCCCGGCGAA
>DASYUQ010000235.1 GCA_036001065.1 Candidatus Methylomirabilota bacterium | reverse complement strand
GGGCCGGCCATGGCGACCCGCGCCTCGACGTAGGCGTCGCGCGGCTGGCCGCGCATCGCGATGAAGGCGCCAACGAAGGGGATGAACACCGGAGCTCCAGCCGGGATGCCCTCCTTCTTCATGGCGAGGGCGTGGCCCAGCTCGTGGACGAGGATGAGCAGCACGAACCCGAGGGCGAACGGGAAGCCCCACTCGATCGCGTAGACGCCGATGGAGAGCAGCATGGTGGCCAGGGTCTTGAGCTTCAGCACGCCGGCCAGCAGACCGAGGAGCTTGAACTTCCCGGCGAGGAAGACCAGGGCCGCGCCGATGGCGCCAGCCCAGGCGAGCTTCGCCCGGTGACGTCCCGGCGGGCGCTGCGGCGACTGGAGGCTGTCGTACACCGCGCGCAGGTGCTCGAGCTCCCGCGCCCGGCGCTCCTGCTCGCTCGACTCGGTCACGCCGCTGGCGTCTCGGGCAACCGGAGGGGACGTGGGATGGCCCACGCTTGCCACACGACGATGGCGAGGAAGACCACGTCCATCAGCCCGAAGCCCGCCGCCACCACGCGGTAGAAGACCTGGAGGTTGGACGGCGGGAAGGGAATGCGCCACGCCTCGCCGCGCTTGACCAGCTCTTGGTTGATGAAGGTCATGTTCACGAGGTACGTGGCCGCGAAGAACGAGATCGTCGCGACGAGGATGGCCAGCACCTGGAGACCGGTCGTGCGCTTGCCGCCGGCGAAGCGCATGGCGCCGTGCCCGACCAGGAACCCGATGGCGACCGCCACCAGGCCGAAGGCGATGTTGGTGAGGACCGTGAAGCCCCACCAGATCAGGGTGCCGACCACGCCGCCCAGGACGGCGCCGATCACGGCCAGGGGATAGTTCACGTCCTTCGAGAGGGTGCCGACGGCTTGCTGGAGCTGGTATCGGAGCGTCTGGTAGCAGGCGCGACAGTACAGCCGGCCGCTCGCTTCGATCCTGTCGCTCTCGGTCAACGTCTTCTCACAGCGGGCGCAGGTCGTCGATGTCGTCATAGACCCATCATAGGTGAGCGGCTCACCGCTCCCCAAGAAACTGAGGGCTCGGCGGTCGGAGCATCAGGTCGCCAGCCGGTTGCGTCCCGCGCGCTTGGCGCGATAGAGCGCCTCGTCGGCCGCTTTGACGACGTCGGCGGGCGTCGGGCCGGCCCCGTTCGAGTCGGCGACACCGATACTGACGGTGACGCCGACCTGCTGGCGGCGCCCCGCCGCCGGCTTGGGTGGCCTGCGCCTCCTCCAGCGGCGGCCGCGCCCGCGCACGGTGAATGGCGTGGCCGCGACCGCCTCCCGCAGGGTCTCGAGGTGGGGGCTCGCCTCATCCGCTGACAGGCCGGAGAAGACTGCGGCGAATTCCTCGCCACCATAGCGGAACGGGCGACCGCCACCGGTCACGCCCATGAGCGTCGTGGCGACCTTGCGGAGCAGTTGGTCGCCCGCCTGGTGCCCGTACGTGTCGTTGAACTTCTTGAAGTGGTCGATGTCGACCATGCCCACCGCGTAGGGCGGGCCGAGCCCGCTCAGCAGGTCGTTGAGGGCCCGTCGCCCGGGCAGGCCCGTGAGCTCATCGCTGTACGCCATGGCGTACGACGTGTCGACGAGCGCGACGATCAGGATCAGGCTGCCGGTGGCGAGGTAGAGCGTCGCGACGAGGCGCTCCCCGCCGAGGCCGAGCGCGAGGAACGCGGCCACCAGGGCCCAGACGATCCCGGCCTCGGTGGGGCGCGGGCGGCGCGCGAAGCGGACGAGCGCCAGGACGAAGGCGACGGCGAAGGCCACGAGCGCAGGCGGGCCGAGGGCGGACCACTGGTGCCGGCCCGGCTCGAGGAGGGTGCGCCAGAGCGCGCGCGCCGCCTCCGCGGTCTCGGGAAGGAGCAGGACCGCGACGCCGAGCGCCTGGCCGGCGATGAGGGTCGTCCAGAGCCTCACCTGTGACCACCGCGCGCCCCGATTCGGCGTCCAGGCGAGGGCCGCGAGGTTCAGTGGCAGCAGGAGCGCGACGATGCCGCCGACGGCGCCGGCGGCCATCGAGGCGTCGCCAGGCGGCGCCCAGCGCGTCAGGGCCTGGTCCGCCAGGGCCAGGACGATGAGGCAGAGCAACACGCGGACGTTTCCGAACCTGAGGCCCAGCAGGATGCCGGCGGCGGTCACGGCGTAGGCGGCGGCGGGGACCAGCGGGCTGGCCCGGTCGCCGAGCTCGGGAACAAAGAGGAGGACCGAGGCGGCTCCCAGTAGCAGCCCACCGGGGAGCAGGCGGAGCCCGAAGCGTCTCACGCGCCCATGCCCATCACGCGAGAAGCTTCTGCACGGCGCGCATCATCCACTCGAGCGCCTGTCTGTTGCGTGGCTCACCACCTCGCTGGTGGAACCCGGCCTGTCGAGATGTGGAGTGATATCAGCCCTGTCACCACAATAACCCGACTGTGCGGATGAGCGTGAACACGAGCCCCGAGCGCCAGACCCCGAATCCTCCGAGATCCCGTAGGGAATCAGGCGCGATCGGTCCGACACATGACACACACCGTGTCAGTCTGCGTGCGCCCGGACGGCGGGGTTCGTGTCCGTCGACCAGCAAAATTCCACATTGTCGGGGGGTTGAACGCGGCTAGAGCGGCGGGCCCGTCTGGCACGGCCGGTGCACGGGGAGCAGCGGAGTACAAGCACGTACGCGGTACCCGATGAAGGGGGACGGATGCGCTCAGGAGAGCTCCTGTCTTCGCCCATCAAGCGCGCCGCCGTCATGTGCGTTCCATCGGTGTTCCTGGCCGTCGTCGGGCTGTCGGGCTGCAAGGCCGCTTCTCCGCCCCCAGATCGCCAGAGCCAACTCATCGCGAAGGGAAGCGACCTCTTCTTCAACGAGACGTTCGCTGGCAACGGGCGAACTTGTGGTACCTGCCATCCGGCGGAGAATAACTTCACCATCGATCCGGCCTTCATCGCCACGCTTCCGAAGAACAATCCCCTCTTCGTCGCCGAGTTCAACCCGGACTTGAAGGTGAACTTCGAGAACCCGGCGCTGATGCGGGAGTTCGGGCTCATCCTCGAGAACCTGGACGGATTCGACGACCTGAAGAACACGTTCGTCATGCGGGGAGTCCCGCACGTGCTCGGGCTCCGGACCTCGGTCGACAGCCCCGGGGGGCCCCGCACCGGGTGGTCGGGAGACGGGGCTCCGGGCGATGGATCGCTCCGGTCCTTCGCGGTAGGCGCGGTCATTCAGCACTTCACCAAAACCTTGAACCGGGTCCCCGGCGTCGATTTCCGCCTGCCCACCGGGGAGGAACTCGAGGCCCTGGAAGCCTTCCAGCTCTCCCTGGGGCGGCAACAGGACCTGGCGCTGCCGCTGCGGCTCCGAGGCACGGTGCCGAAGCGGGGTCAGGAGATCTTCCTCGACAACGCGCTCGGCAAATGCAATCGCTGCCACGTGAATGCCGGGGCCACGGCGAACTTCGGTGGGGGCAGTCTCGGGAATGCCAACTTCAACACCGGCGTGGAGGATCTTCCCGATCAGCCCGCGCGCCTGACCGGCAAGGTGGTCCCCCGTGATGACGGGCTCCGCACGCCGGGCGACGGCACGTTCAACACGCCGCCGCTGGTGGAGGCGGCGGACACCGGGCCGTTCTTCCACAACAATGCCGTCGAGACCGTGGAAGGGGCGGTCGCCTTCTACAACGGGGCGGCGTTCAACAACTCCCCAGCGGGCCGCGCGCTGGCCGGCACCGACCCCAAGGGCGTGGGCATCCGACTGGACGCGACCCAGGTCGTGGCGGTGGCCGCTTTCTTGCGGGTCGTCAACGTGCTCGAGAATATCCGGCAAAGCATCATGCTGCTGGAGGCGAGTCTCGCAGTGTCGTTCTCCGAGGAAAAACGGCGGTTCCTCGAACGGGCCATTCGTGAGACGGACGACAGCACTCGAGTGCTGAAGGGCGGTGGCCTTCACCCCGAGGCCGTCGCCCACCTTCAGGAAGCCCGACGGCTGGCCGAGAAGGCCGTCCGGAGTGTATTCTTCAGCCGGAAGCACACTGAGGAGGCCCTTCGCAGCCACAAGAAGGCGAGGGCACTCCTCGTCGAATGAGGGAAGCGAGGAGAGGCGTATGACCGTCCGGAAGTTCGTCGTGGGGGTGGTCGGGATGAGCGCGCTCCTGGGGGGCGGCCCACCGGCCTCCGCGCACGAGATGACCGAGAGGTACATTCCCGTCGGGCAGTCGCCGGGGCTGTCCGGGAAATACACCGTCATCGGGAAAGTTCAAACGATCAATGTGCGGGATCAGACCGTCGCGATCGTCGGCGCCACCGGCACGTGGAGCGCCAAGGTCACGGCGCGGACGAAGATCTGGTTGGACCGGAGCAAGGTTCGGCTGACGAATCTGAAGGGGGCGTTCTCCGACCTGCGGCCAGGCGCGACGGTCGAAGTGAAGCACGAAGGCCACCAGCGCGGAATCTCCAGCGGTCCCGCCGAGTGGATCAAGGTACAGGTACTCCCGTCTCCTTGAGCCTCATGGGGTCCCTGCGCCCCGCCCATCGCGGTAGATAGCCAACACGCTCGGCCGGGGTGGCATCTCGGGCCGGTAGTCCGGGAAACGACTGCCCGGCGTCTTGTACGTGACCTTGTCGACGATCCCGGGGTGCTGGACGGCGATGAACAACGTCAGGTAGTCGGGCGTGAAGGCGGGGCCGCAGACCTCGGCGCCGATCGGGCCCGAGAGGAACTGACGGGCGCGGCCGCGATCGGGGCCCTCGGTATCGACGACCCAGACGCCGTCGTTCGGCCCCAGAGTCTCGTCCACCCCGTCGGTCGCGACCCACATCCGGCCCAGGTCGTCGAACGCGATGTTGTCCGGCATCGCGAAGGGGCTGACGTCCGTCCGGCCCTGATACGCGGCGCGGTGGTCGGGCTTCCGCGGGTCGCCCGCCAGGATGAACATCTCCCAGCGGAAGCGGGTCCCGGTGTGGTCGCCCGCGTCCTCGATCAGCTCGATGATGTGGCCGAACTTGACCCCGGCTCGGGGGTTGGCCCGGTCGACCTGCGCCGCGGTGCGCCGTTCGTTGCCCGTCATCACGGCGTAGACCTTCCCGGTCACCGGGCTGGGCTCGACATCCTCGGGCCGATCCATCTTCGTGGCGCCCAGGACGTCGGCGGCCCGGCGGGCGTTGATGACGACCTCGGCCTGGGAGCGGAACCCTCCGGCCTGCGTCAAGGGCCCGCTCCCGAGGACGAGCGGCAGCCATTCCCCGGTGCCGTCGTCGCGGAACCTGGCGGCGTACAGGATGCCGCTGTCGAGGAGGCGCATCGCCCCGGCCCGGTCGCCAGGATCGTATCGTCCGTCGGCGACGAACTTGTAGAGGTACTCGAACCGCGCGTCGTCGCCCATGTAGACGACAGGCCGGCCGCTCTTCGAGATGGCGACGGTCGCGCCCTCGTGCGCCATCCGGCCCAGCGCCGTGTGCTTGACGGGGACGGAGATCGGATCGTAGGGGTCGATCTCGACCACCCACCCGAACCGGTTCGGCTCGTGCGGCTCCCGGCGGAGATCGAGGCGGCCGTGGTGGCGACCCCAGCCGTACCGCGCCGTCCCCAGCCCGTACCGCTTGTGCAACGCCCTGAGGCCCTCGTCGGCGACCTCGTCGGGCTTGCCGTCAAAGTAAAGCCAGATGTTCTCCTCGCCGCTCAGGACCGTGCCCCACGGGGTGACGCCGCCGGCGCAGTTGTTCAGCGTGCCGAGCACGGTGAGGCCGGCGGGGTCGGCAGACGTCCGCACGAGCGGATGGCCGGCGGCCGGACCACGGAGCGCCATCGGCGTGGTCCCGGTGATGCGGCGGTTGTAGGACGACGCCTTCACGTACGCCCACTCGCCGCCGGGGGCCCGCCGCACCTCCACGATCGTGAAGCCGTGGGCCGCGATCTCGACGTCCACCATCTCGCGGGTTTTGCTGGCGGCCCGGCCGTCCCAACCCGGCCACATCAGCGGCGACCGCGCGTTCTCGTGGTTCACGCCGAGCAGGCCGTGGGTCGACGAGCCGCTGCCGCGCGGCAGCGGCAGGTAGCCGATGAAGTCGTTGTCGTACCCGAACTGCCGCGCCTGGTTGGCGGCCGTC
>DASYUQ010000234.1 GCA_036001065.1 Candidatus Methylomirabilota bacterium | reverse complement strand
CCGCAGATGCCGACGGCGGCGACCCGGAGCACGACCTCGCCGGGCGCGGGTGACGGCTCCGGGACGTCACGGATCTCCAGCACGTCCCAGGCGGGATAGACGAGGGCCTTCATCGCCGCGCGCCCACGTGCACGACACCCGGGCGGCGGCTTTGCTGCCGCCACCGGAACTGGGGGTGGCTCGGAGGGGGCCTCGATGGCCCCCTTCGACGAAGCGTGTCCCAGGCCGGATAGACGAGGGCCTTCATACCGCCGCGCGCTCGGACATGTCGGCCGTGGCGAGAGCCAAGCAGCCCGAGGCCCGAGCGTGGGAGTGCGAAGCCGCAGCGCCGCCGCGGCGCGAGGCAAGCCTGCGTGAGAGGCGACCGGAGCGTACGCAGTTGTGCGTGAGGATCGGCGTGGGAGTGCGAAGCCGCAGGACGGCCACTGTCCGAGGCGAGCCTGAGTGAGTCCGAGAACGAAGGGATGTGAAGGCTATCGCCACGGCGGCGCTACGAGGCGTAGAGGCGGAGGACACCATAGACGATCGTCCCGATCACCAGCGCGGCAGCGATCACCGTCAGGGCCGCGAGCTGAGCGCGGCTCACGGCGCGCCCGCGGGGACGACGGCCGCGTCGGGGCGCCGGAGCTTTTGGAGCGCGAGCCCGGCGGCGAGCAGGGCCAGGCCGATCAGGTCGCTCACCAGGCCCGGGTCGATCAGCAGCAGCGCCGCGATCACGAACAGGCCGCGCTCGAGCCACGTCGCAGTCCTGAGGAAGTAGCCCTCGAGGCCGGCGGCCAGCGCGATGACGCCGACGGTACCGGAGACGAGCGCCTGCGCGATCTCGCCCCAGGTGCCCTGGAAGAGGAGCGCGGGGTAATAGATGAAGAAGTACGGCACCACGAAGCCGGCCGCCGCGAACTTGACGGCCTGCAAGCCAGCGCCCCACACGCTGCAGCGGCTGATCGAGGCGGCGGCGTAGACGGCCAAGCACTCGGGCGGGGTCACCGCGCTGAGGCAGCCGAAGTAGAAGCCGAACATGTGGGCGGCGAGCGGCGGGACGCCGAGTTTGATGAGCGCGGGGATGAGCAGGGCCGCCAGCATGATGTAGGCCGGCGTCGTCGGCAGCGCCGTGCCGAGGATGATGGCGGCGATCATGGTGATGACGAGCGCGACCATCAAGTTCCCGGCGGCGAAGTCGACGAGAAAGCTCGTGAACCGGATGGCCAGGCCCGTTTGCAGGATGATGCCGATCATGATCCCGGCCGCTGCCGTGGCCATGGCCACGGGGACCGTCTGCTGGGCGCCGGCGCGCAACGCCGCCGGCGCCTCGCGGACCAAGAACACTCCGAGCCGCCGGGCGCCCCCCGGTCGCAGCAGCACCGCCATCACCCCCCCCACTGCCAGCAGGGCCCATAGCCAGGGCGGGGCATCCACCTCCCAGAAGACCGCTCCGCCGAGTATCAGCAGCCACACCCAGAACCCGAGAAGCCACGCGTAAATCACGACCACGGTGGAGACGATCGCCGCGTAGGTTGCCGTGAACCCCTCGAGCAGCAGCAGGAAGATGACGACGACGGGCGCCAGCAGGTGCCCCTGCGCGCGCAGAACCTTCGGGAGACTGGGCAGCTCCTCCCGGGGGAGGCCCCGCAACCCCGTGCGCGAGGCGTTGAAGTGGATGGCGGCGAAGAGGGCCCCGTAATAGAAGATCGCGGGGATTGCCGCCGCGATCATGACATGGGAGTACGGGATGCCCAGGAACTCCGCCATCACGAACGAGGCTGCCCCCATGACGGGGGGCATGATCTGGCCTCCGGTGGACGCCACCGCCTCGATCGCGGCCGCGGCCTCCGGCTTGAAGCCCGTGCGCTTCATCATCGGGATGGTCAGCCAGCCGTCCACCATCACGTTGGCGACGGCCGAGCCCGAGATGGTGCCGAACAGGCTGGAGGAGACGACGGAGACCTTGCCGGGGCCGCCGCGCTGGCCGCCGGCCACCGCGTTGGCGAGGTTCATGAAGAACTGGCCCGCCCCCGACTTCTCGAGGAACGCGCCGAAGATGATGAACAGGATCACGTAGGAGGCGGCCACGCCCAGGGGGATGCCGAAGAGCCCCTCGCTCGTGAAGAACGTCTGGTCGATCAGGATCTCGTAGGTGAGCCCCTTGTGGCGCAGGGGTCCCGGCAGCCACGGCCCCAACAGCCCGTAGGCGATGAAGCACAGTGCGAGGATGGGCAGCGCCATTCCCAGCGTGCGCCGGGTGGCCTCGAGGACCAGCGCGACGACGACGGTGGCGACCACGATATCGATCGTCGTCAGCGGGTGCGCGGTGGGGAACCGCGTGGTGACGTAGTCGTAGTAGACGAACAGGTAGCTCAGCCCCGCAATCGACAGCCCGGCCAGGGCCAGGTCGCTCCACGGGATGAGCGCGGCGTCGGTCCTCGGTTCGAGCGCCGGCTCCGCCGGCGCAACCCGTCCTGGTGGCAGGTTCGGAAGGGGGGCGAAGCCTCCCTCTGAGGGAAGGCGCGTGCTCTCCTCGTCGAGCGGCGTGGTCGACTTCCGCGGGAAGAGCAGAAACGACAGCGTCAGGCAGAAGGCCAGCGCGATGATGCGAAGCGCGAGGCTGTCGGGCGCGTAGGGAGTGAGCCGGGCGTAGACGTGGTAGAGGGACATGACCACCCCCACCACGCCGACGACGAGCCCAGCGTAGCCGGTGAGCTTGCGCACGAAGCGGCGCTACTTGAGCAGACCGGCCTCGCGGTAATACCTCTCGGCGCCCGGATGGTAGGGCATGCCGTGGCTCTGGGCCATGTCCTTGGCCGTGACGCCCTTCATGGCCGCCGTGACTCGCGCGAAGTCCTCGCGCCCTTCCACCACCGCCTTGGCGACCTTGTAGATCACGTCGGGCGGGGTCTTGACATGGGCGATGAGGATCGTGGGCGCCTGGAAGGTCACCACGTCCTCGTCGATGCCGTACTGGGCGTACGTCGCCTTGGGAATCACATGGCGCACATAGCCCGGGTGGATCTTTCGCACCTTCTCGAGGATGTCATCGGGGACGGAGAGCATCCGCAGCTTCATCGAGGTGCCGAGGTCGAGCATGAACGCCGCCGGGACCGTGGTCGTCCAGCCCATGGCGAAGGCCTGACGGTTCCGGATCGCTTCCGCGTTCTCGGTGAGGGACCCGTAGCTCTTGGTCCCGAGGTCGTCGAGTTTCATGCCATGCACGCGCAGAAGCAGCTCCCAGCCCTCGGAGAGGCTCGTATTCCCCCGGGGCGGCAGGGCCACCGCCTTGCCCTTGAGGTCCGCGACCTTGCGGATGTCCGTGGACGCCGGAACCACGAGCTGCCAGACGTTCGGGTAGTAGTTCGCCACGAAGAGCGGCTTGTCGGTCTGCTTGCCCTTCCAGGTGTTGGCGCCGGCGCGCGCGTCGGCGAGCACCGTCGTCATCGACCAGGCGAGGTCGGCCTTGTCATTGCGCATCTTCTCCATGTTGACGAGCGCGGCGCCCGGCTCGACCTGGACGTCCAGCTCGGGGAACTTCCTCTTGATCACCTCGGCGGTGGCGGCCGCCATCGGCGTCCAGGTGCCGCCGGTGGGGCCCGCGGAGAACACCAGGCCGACTTTCTGCTGCGTCGCCGCCGGCACGGCCAGGGCGACAACCAGGAGCGTGGCCAGAGTCAGTGCGGTGAGAGTCTTCGTACCATGCATGGGGTCGTGGTCCTCCTTGTTCACAGCGGCAACAGGCGCCCCGCCGCGTCGAACGGCAGCGACGCCGGATCCCCCAGAGGCGTGAGATCGGGTCGCTGGGCCAGCTCCGGCCGGTAGGCCTCCGAGATCTCGATCTCGCCGAGCATGAGCGTGTTCTTGATGCGGATGACGCGCGCCCGCTCGGGCGGCGTCAGGCCGATGCAGGACAGCGCGGTCTCGATCGCTTCCCGGTCCGTCTCGTAGGTCGCCGGGACCTTGGCGCCGTTGGGCGCGCAGGCGGTGATGCAGTTGATGAGCGTGGCCTTCATGTCGATCTTGTCGACCAGCTTCCGGGTGGTGAAGTCCGCGTTGCCGATGCCGGTGGCGTTGCCGTAGCTCTCCTCGGTGAGGTCGAGGGCCACGATCCACAGGATCTTGGGGTCGGCCGGGAACGGCTCGTGGGGGTTCGAGGGCCGGCCGATGACGTTGGTGTCCATGCCGGCGCCGGAGATGTTCTTGCCCATCGCCTCCACGATCAGCACGTCGATCGGCGAGAACGGCAGGCGCGCCATCCACTCGCGAGCGTCCTTCAGGAGCCGCCGCTCGCCCTCCTCCAGGTTGGCGGCGCTGAACGCCTCCAGGCGCGCGGTCTCGTCGTACCCGTTCTCCACGATGCCGAGGCCGAAGCCGATGGGCACCTTGGCCAGCATCTCGCGGCCCACCGCGGTGATCACTTTCTCGTAGCCGTGGTGGATGTTCGCGCGGTGATACTGGATGGCCCCCTTGTACTTGCCGAGCCCGATCGTCATCATCTTGAACAGGCCCGACTCGATCGAGCCCTTGAAATCGGTGTGGGGCTTGACGCGGTTGACGAGCCCGATCCAGTCGGCCTCCGATGCCCAGCGATCGAGCCACACCGGGAGGCCGAGCGCCTCGCCCACCGGCACCACCTCCATAGTGGCCCGGAGGGGACAGCCCATCGTGGCCTCGGTGATCCCGTAATGCGCCAGCACGGAGAGCTGCCCCGCGGGCGTGCCGCCGCCGTGGCTGCCCATGGCCGGGAAGACGAAGGGGCGGGCCCCGCAATCCTTGAGCCACTTCACCGTGGCGCCGACGATGGCGTCGATGTTCGCGATACCGCGGCTGCCGGCGCCGACGGCGACGGTATCGCCGCGCTTGATGGGCACCCCGGCGCCGGCCAGGGTCTCGGCCACCGCCCGGGGGATGTCGGCGACCCGGGGACGGGGGAACGTCTGACGGACGCGGAGCATGCGCGGGAAAGCCATGGCGCTGACGCCTCCCTGAGTGTCCTTCCTAATACCGGGCGGCGGACTCCAAGTCAAAGGATTTTTGGCCTTAGGATGTGGTATATACAGGCAATTTCATGCCTGACGTTGCTGCTGCGTTTCGACGCTCCGTGCTCGCGGGCCTGATCCTGGTAGGGGCCGGCTGTGGCTGGCTGAGGCCGGCGCCCACGCCGATCCTGCCACCCGAGGAGCTCTACAAGCTCGGTGAGCAGGGGCTGGACAAACGGCAGTACAACGAGGCGCGCGAGCACTTCAAGAAGATCGTCGAGCGCCACCCCAACTCGTCGTACGCGTCCCGCGGCCGCTTCCTGATCGGCGAGGCCTTCTATCGCGAGAGCGAGTTCGACAAGGCCATCAAAGAGTTCGAGACGTTCATGGCATTCTACCCGCGCGACCGGATCGCCGATCTGGTCCAGTACCGGCTGGCGATGGCGTACTACGACCAGATCAAGCCCATCGAGCAGGACCAGACCCTGGCCAAGAAGGCGCTCGAGCAGTTCAAGAAGCTCGTCCAGGACTACCCGGAGAGCCGCTACGCGACCGAGGCGCTGGCCAAGATCGACATCTGCCGGGGCCGCCTGGCTCAGAAGGAAGTCTGGGTGGCGAACTTCTACTTCAACCAGGGCAATCCGGGCGCGGCCCGGCAGCGGCTCGAGCAGGTGCTGAAGGAGTATCCGCGGACGCTCGTCATCCCCGAGGCCCTCTGGCTGCTGTCCGAGGTGTACCTCCGCGAGGGCAAGACGGCGGAGGCCCGGGAGCTGCTCGTCCGACTCGAGAGCGAGTTCGCCCACACCGAGTTCGGACGGCGAGCCGTTCAGCGGCTGCGGGCCCAGAGATAGCCATCGTGCGCGACATCGTCGACCTCAGATCCGACACGCTCACGCTCCCGACCCCCGAGATGCGCGAGGCCATGGCGCGCGCCGAGGTCGGCGACGACGTCTGGGAGGAGGACCCGACCGTCAAAAGGCTGGAAGCCATGGCAGCGGAACGAATGGGAAAGGAAGCAGGCCTATTCGTTACGTCCGGGACCCAGGGCAACCTCGTTTCCGTATTGGCCCAGACCCGCCCGGGCCAGGAGGTCGTGCTCGACCTCGACTCTCACATCTTCAATTACGAAGTGGCCGGCACTTCGGCGATCGGCGGCGTGCAGATGCGCCCGCTGAAGACCGAGCGCGGCTTCCTCATGCCCGCCCAGGTGCGCGAGGCGCTCCGCCCGGCGAACATCCACGTTCCGCCCACCGGGCTCGTCTGCGTCGAGAACACGCATAACCGTCACGGGGGCACCTGCTGCACGCCGGAAGAGATCGCCGCCGTGGCCGCCGTCGCCCACGGCGCGGGCGTGCCCGTGCATCTGGACGGTGCTCGACTGTTCAACGCCGCCGTCGCGCTCCGGCGCGACGCGCGGGAGTTCACCCGCCCCGTCGACTCGTTAACTTTTTGCCTCTCCAAGGGCCTGGGCGCGCCGGTGGGATCCGTGGTCTGCGGCAGCGCGGAGCTGATCGGGCGGGCGCGGCGGATCCGGAAGATGCTGGGCGGCGGGATGCGGCAGGCCGGCGTGATCGCCGCCGCCGGCATCGTCGCCCTCGAGCGCATGGTCGACCGTCTGGCCGAGGATCACGCCAACGCGCGCGCGCTGGCCGAAGGGATCGCCAAGCTCCCCGGGCTCAGCGTCGACCTCGCCAGCGTGCAGACGAACATCGTCATCTTCAAGCTCGAGCGGCCGGGCGGCCCCCCGCCGGAGAGCCCGGTCAACGAGCTGGTGAAGGGCTGCGCCGCCCGCAAGGTCAAGATCCACGCCATCGGCCCCGCCGCGATCCGCTGCGTCACCCACAAGGACGTCGACGCCGATGACATCAGACGCGCGCTGGACGCGCTCGGCGAGATCGCCAGCCGATGGTAGCCACGGCCGGGGACGTCGAAACGCGTCGAGGGCGGTGGGGGGACGGGGAGCCATCCGAGACCCGTTGCTTCTCGGCGTGTATCGCCGACGAGCAGCGGAGGCCGCAAGGGAACGTGGCTAGCGTGGTCGAGGACGGCTCCCCGTCTCCCCACCGAGCCGGGACTCGATAGGAGGCCCCATGGCCGAACGTCTCCTGGAAGTGAAGGGCCTCAAGACGCACTTCTTCACCGACGAGGGGGTGGTCCGGGCCGTCGACGGCGTCGACCTCTATATCAACAGAGGCGAGACCCTGGGCGTCGTCGGCGAATCGGGCTGCGGCAAGAGCGTCACCGCGCTGAGCATCATGCGCCTGATCCCCCAGCCGCCCGGCCGAATCGTCGAGGGCCAGATCATCTACAACGGTCGCAGCCTCCTCGACCTCACCTCCGCCCAGATACGCAAGGTCCGCGGCAAAGAGATCGCGATGATCTTCCAGGAGCCCATGACCTCGCTGAACCCCGTCTTCACGGTGGGCGAGCAGATCGCCGAGGCGATCCGGCTGCACGAGGGACTGGGCCGCCGCGACGCGATGGACAAGACGGTCGAGATGCTGCGGGTGGTGCACATTTCGAACCCGGAGCGCCGGGTAAAGGAGTATCCGCACCAGCTCTCGGGCGGCATGCGACAGCGCGTGATGATCGCCATGGCGCTGTCGTGCAATCCCAAGCTGCTCATCGCCGACGAGCCGACCACGGCGCTCGACGTGACGATCCAAGCGCAGATCCTCGAGCTGCTCGGCGAGCTGCGCCAGAAGCTCGGCATGTCGATCCTCATCATCACGCACGACCTCGGCGTCGTCGCCGAGCTCGCCGAGCGCATCGTCGTGATGTACGCGGGCAAGATCGTCGAGCAGGCCGACACGAAGGAGCTCTTCTCCGAGCCGCTCCACCCGTACACGCGCGGCCTGCTCCAGAGCGTGCCGAGCTACGGCGACAACGCGAAGAAGAAGCGCCTCCCGACGATCCCCGGCGTGGTGCCCGACCTGATGCGCCTCGGTGAGGGCTGCCGCTTCCGCGAGCGCTGTCCCGACGCCATCGACATGTGCGGCA
>DASYUQ010000233.1 GCA_036001065.1 Candidatus Methylomirabilota bacterium | reverse complement strand
GCCGGCATGGGCGAGGGCTTCGTGCAGGCGAACCTCGCGGTGCTGCCCAGGGAGCAGGCGTACGACTTCCTGCTCTTCTGCCAGCGCAACCCGCGACCGTGCCCGCTGATCGAGGTCACCGACGTGGGCTCCGCCGAGCCCGTCGGCGTGGCGCCCGGCGCGGATCTCAGAACCGACATCCCGCGGTACCGTATCTACAAGGACGGGGTGCTGGCGGACGAGGTCGCCGACGTGACGCCGTACTGGCGCGACGACCTCGTGGCGTTCCTGCTCGGCTGCTCGTTCACCTTCGAGTGGGCGCTGCTCGAGGCCGGCATCGACCTCTGGCACGTGAAGCACGGCAAGAACGTGGCGATGTGGCCGACGTCGGTCGAATGCCGCCCCGCCGGCGCCTTCCATGGTCCGATGGTGGTGTCGATGCGTCCGATCCCCGCCGCGCAGCTGTCGAAGGCGGTGACCGCGAGCGCGCGCTTCCCCAACGCGCACGGCGCGCCGGTCCACATCGGCGACCCGAAGCAGATCGGGATCGACGACGTGGCGACGCCGCGCTGGGGCGATCCGCAGCACTTCGGCCCCGGCGACGTGCCGGTGTTCTGGGCGTGCGGGGTGACGCCGCAGGCCGTCGCGCTCGCATCCAAGCCGCCGTTCATGATCACGCACAGCCCCGGCCACATGTTCATCACGGACGTGCCGAACTCGTCGCTCGCGGCGTTTTGAGATTCGTTCCCGCGGGCGATCTCGCGCTCTCGGTGGAGTTCGCCGAGGAGATCAGCGTCGAGATCAACACGCGCGTCCGCGCCCTCGAGTACCTCATCCAGCAGAAGGGCGTCCCCGGCGTGGTCGAGACCGTCCCCGGCTATCGCGCGCTGCTCGTCTACTACGACCCGGCCGTCACGGCGTACGAGACGCTGTGCGAGGCGCTGCGCGGGCTCGCCGCGCAGACCGAGAGCGCCGTGCTCCCGTCTCCGCGCCACGTCGAGATCCCGTGCTGCTACGACGATCCCGAGCTCGGCTTCGACCTCGCCGGCGCCGCCGAGCGGCTCGCGCTCACGCCCGCCGAGCTGGTCCGTCTCCACACGGCGGCCGAATACCTCGTGTACTTCATCGGCTTCGCGCCCGGCCTGCCGTACATGGATCTGCCGGACCGGCTCACGATCAAGCGTCTCGACACGCCGCGGACGAAGACGCCACCCGGCAGCGTCTCGATCGGCGGCACGCAGTGCTGCATCTATCCGCTGGAGAGCCCGGGGGGCTTCTGGGTGCTCGGCCGCACGCCGCTCAAGCTCTACGATCCCGCCGCCGCCGAGCCGACCCTCCTGCGCGCCGGCGATCGCGTGCGCTTCGTCGCGATCGGCCGCGCGGAGTTCGACCGCATCGCCGCCTCTGCACCCGAGCGAGCGGACGGGAGCCCGGGAGCCCGCGAGTCCAAATGATCCGCATCCTCGAGCCGGGACCGCTCACCACCGTGCAGGACCGGGGTCGCTTCGGGCAGTTGCGCTACGGCATCCCGCCCTCGGGACCGGTGGACCGACGGGCGTTCGCGATCGCCAATCGGCTCGTCGGCAACGACGACACGGCGGCCGCGCTCGAGTGCACGTACATGGGGCCGCGCTTCGAGGTCGACGAGGCCTGCGCGATCGCCGTGACGGGCGCCCCGGCCCCGGTGACGGTGAATCGGGAACCGGCGCCGGGGTGGACGACGATCGTGCTCCGCCCGGGCGACCAGGTCCGCGTCGGCGCCCCGAAGGCGGGGGTGTACAGCTACATCGCATTCTCGGGAGGGATCGACGTGCCGGTCGTCTTCGGCTCACGCGCCACGTACATCCGCGGTCGCCTGGGCGGCGTGGAGGGGCGCGGCGTGCGCGCCGGCGATGTTCTGAAGTCCGGGCCGGCATCGGCGCCAGAGCGGCGGCGTACGGTCGACCCCCGATCCATTCCCGACTTCGTCGGCGAGCCGCAGATCCGCGTCGTGCTCGGACCGCAGGCCGATCGCTTCACCGAGGACGGCATCGCGGCGCTGCTCGGCGGCGCGTACGAGATGCTGCCGCAGTCCGATCGCATGGGCGCGCGGCTGCGCGGCCCCCGCATCGGCCATGTGCGGGGGCACGACATCATCTCGGACGGCATTCCGCTCGGCGGCATCCAGGTGCCCGGCGACGGGCAGCCGATCGTCTTGCTGGTTGACCGGCAATCGACGGGTGGGTACACGAAGGTGGCGACAGTGTGTTCGATCGACATCGCACGGCTCGGCCAGGTGAAGCCAGGCCAGCGGCTGACCTTCCGCGCGATCGACGTCGCGGAAGCTCACCACCTGTTGCGAGAGGACGCGGCGTTCCTCGCACGGGCGGTGAGGGAGGAGAAGCCATGAGCGTGGAACGCGAGCAGAGCGAGTACGTCGGCAAGACAGGGCGCTCCCGGGCGCTGCACGAGGAGGCGACGGCGGTCATGCCCGGCGGCAACAGCCGCACGACCACCTTCTTCGACCCGTATCCGTTCTACATCGAGCGCGGGCAGGGCGCCCACGTCTGGGATGCGGACGGCAACGACCGGCTCGACTTCAACGGCAACTACACGAGCCTGATCCTCGGGCACGCGCCGTCGGAGGTGATCAAGGCCGTCCAGCAGGTCGCCGAGCGCGGCCTCTCGTTCCCGGGACCGACCGAGGGCGAGATCGCGCTCGCCGCCGAGCTCACGCGCCGCATTCCGTCGATGCAGACGCTGCGGTTCACGAACTCCGGCACGGAGGCCACGATGAACGCGGTGCGGGTCGCGCGCGCGTTCACGGGCCGCGCGAAGATCGCGAAGTTCGAGGGCGCGTACCACGGCACGCACGACTGGGCGCTCGTGAGCGTCAGCCCGCCCGTCAAGGCCTCCGGCAGCCGCACGAGCCCCAAGGCGATCCCCTCGTCGGCGGGGCTGCCGCCCGCCGTGATGAAGCACGTCGTCGTGCTGCCGTGGAACGACGCGGACGCGTGCGAGAAGATCCTCGAGAAGGAGGCCGCGAACCTCGCGGGCCTGCTCGTCGATCCGCTCCTGGGAATCGGAGGAATTCTTCCGCCACAGCCCGGGTTCCTCGAGAGACTTCGTGAAGTCACGGCACGGCACAACATCGTGCTCATCTTCGACGAGGTGATTTCGTTCCGCATTGCACGAGGGGGCGCGCAGGAGAAGTTCGGTGTCACCCCCGACCTCACGACGCTCGGCAAGATCATCGGCGGCGGCCTGCCCGTGGGCGCGTTCGGCGGCCGCGCCGACATCATGGCCGCGTACGATCCCCGCAAGGGCGGTGCGCGCATCGGGCACGGGGGCACGTTCAACGCCAACCCGCCGACCATGGCCGCGGGACTCGCGACGCTGCAGGCGCTGACGCCGGAGGCGTACGAGCGGCTCGACGTGCTGGGCGAACGGCTCCGTGGCGGCATCACCCGGCTGCTCGAGGCGACGCGCAAGAAGGGCCAGGTGACCGGCGTGGGCTCGCTCTTCTGCCTGCACTGGGTGACCGGGCGGCTCACGGACTATCGCTCGAGCCGGCCGAAGGATCCCGATGCGCCGATGCGCGTGTTCCTCGGACTGCTGAACGAAGGCATCATCCTGAGCCAGCGCGGGCTCGGCGCGTGCTCCCTCGCCATGGGCGACGAGGACATCGATCGCTTCGTCAACGCGCTCGCGCGGGTGCTCGCGCGCGGGTAGGAACGAAACGCGGGAGGCAGAACCTACAAGGCGGGTGGTCAGGCCGCGAGCGCTTCGTTGGGCTCCACGAGCTGCGCGCGGAGCACCGACCAGTCCAGGGGCTTGGTGAAGACGACGTCGGCGCCCGCCTGACGGGCCCGAGCGGCATAGGGCTCGCCGAAGCCCGTCATCACCACCACGCGCAGGCGGCTGCCTTTCATGCCAAGAATTTCTCCGATCAGGCGGTCGCCGGCCACGTCGGGCAGCCCGAGATCGGTCAGGAGCACGTCGAAGGTCCACGTGGCGGCCGTCTCGAGCGCGTCTTGCGCCGACGCGGCGGCGCGGACCTCCGCCCCTTCGATGCGCAGCAGGAACGCGAGGAGCTCGCGGATGTCGTCCACGTCTTCGACCAGCAGGACCCGAAGCCCGGTGAGCGCGTGTCCGTCGTGTACTCGGCGCATCACTCTCCTCAATCAGCAAGAACGATGCCGCATCGCGCAGCCTCGGCCCTTGACCCCGTCTGCCGCGCGGTGGTCTACTGAGCGCCCGTGAATACGCCCCTGAAGCGCACGCCCCTCTACGCGGCCCACGTGAAAGCCGGCGCCCGGATGGTCGAGTTCGGCGGCTGGGAGATGCCGGTGCAATACAGCGGCATCATCGACGAGCATCGGCGCGTGCGCAGCGCCGTCGGCCTCTTCGACGTGAGCCACATGGGCGAGTTCGAGGTCGAGGGACCCGGAGCGCTCGCCGCGCTGCAGACGCTCACCACCAACGACGTGTCCGCGCTCGAGATCGGCCAGGTGCAATACTCGCTGTTTCCGTATCCCGAAGGCGGGCTCGTCGACGATCTCACCGTGTACCGGCTCGCCGCGGATCGCTTCATGGTCACCGTGAACGCCTCGAACATCGACAAGGACTGGGCGTGGGTGACCACGCACGGCGCCGGCGCGCGCTGGCGCAACATCTCGGCGGAGACGGGACTGATCGCGGTGCAGGGGCCGCGCGCCGAGGATCTGGTCGCGGGCCTCGCCGACGTCGACGCGCGCGCGATCGGTTACTACCGCTTCGCCCGGGGCTCCGTGGCGGGCGTCGCGACGACCATCTCACGGACCGGCTACACCGGCGAGGACGGCTTCGAGCTCTACGCGCCGTGGGCGGGGACCGAGCGCCTGTGGGCCGCGCTGATGGAGGCCGGCCGCAAGGTCGACGTCGCGCCGATCGGGCTCGGCGCGCGCGACACGCTGCGGCTCGAGATGCGCTACGCGCTCTACGGCAACGACATCGATCAGACGACGAACCCGCTCGAGGCGGGGCTGGGCTGGGTCGTGAAGCCCGCGAAGGGCGACTTCATCGGCAAGCCGGCGATCGAGCGGGTGCGCGCCGAAGGCCCGAAACGAAGGCTCATCGGGCTCGAGATGGCCGACCGCTCGGTCGCGCGCCACGGCTATCCCGTCCTCAGCGGCGGTCGCCGCGTGGGCGGGGTGACGTCGGGCACGTTCGGCCCGTCGGTCGAGAAGTCGATCGCGATGGCGTACGTGGAGACGCCGCTCGCGGCGATCGGTACCGTGCTCGACGTCGAAATCAGAGGGCAGGCCCGCCCGGCGCGCGTGGTGAAAACGCCGTTCCATCCATCGCGCGTGAAGAAGTAGGCGTAGGGGAGACTCATGGCGAACGTTCCAGCCGACCTCCGGTACACGAAGGACCACGAATGGGCGAAGCCCGAGGACAAGCGGTATCGCGTGGGCATCACCGCCTTCGCGCAGGAGCAGCTGGGCGACGTCGTGTTCGTGGAGCTGCCGAAGGTGGGCGCGAAGGTGACGGCCAAGCTGTCGTTCGGCGTGGTCGAGTCGGTGAAGGCCGTGTCCGACCTCTTCGCGCCGCTCTCCGGGGAGATCGTCGAGGTCAACGCGGCGCTGCCGAACGAGCCGCAGGTCGTGAACCAGGACCCGTACGGCAAGGGCTGGATGATCGTGATCGCGCCCTCGAAGCCCGACGAGTGGAACGCGCTCCTCTCCGCGGCGCAGTACGAGCAGTTCCTGAGCGAAGGCCACTGATGCAGCGCTACCTCTCGAACACGGCGGACGAGCAGCGCGCGATGCTCGAGGTGATCGGGGCGCCATCGATCGAGGCCCTGCTCGCCCGCGTGCCGGCCACGGCGCGCCTCCCGCGGCCGCTCGACCTGCCGAGCGCCGCCGCCGAGATGGACCTCATCGCCGAGATGCGCCGGCTGGCGGCGGCCAACGCGGACGCCGATGGCTACACGTGCTTCCTCGGCGGCGGCTCGTACGACCACTTCGTGCCCGGCGTGATCAACCACATGATCCTGCGCGGCGAGTTCTTCACCGCCTACACGCCGTACCAGCCGGAGGCCAGCCAGGGCACGCTGCGCACGATCTACGAGTACCAGACGATGATCGCCGAGCTGACCGGCATGGACGTGGCCAACGCGTCCATCTACGACGGCGCCTCGTCGCTGGCCGAGGCGGCGCTGATGGCCCAATCGGTGACCGGACGCACCGAGATCGTGCTCGGGGCGGGCGTGAATCCGCTCTACCGCCGGGTGGTCGCCACCTACTGCGGGGGGCCGGGGCTACGCCTGCGCGACGTCCCCGCGCCCGAGGGCGTCCTCGACGGCGCGGCCCTCCCCAAGCTGGTGGGGGCGAAGACGGCGGCGCTGGTGGTGCAGTCGCCGAACTTCTACGGATGTCTGGAGGACATCGCCTCGGCGGCCGAGATCGCCCATGCCGCCGGCGCGCTGCTCGTCGTGGTCACCGATCCCGTCAACCTGGGCGTCCTGGAGGCGCCGGGCAAGCAGGGCGCCGACCTCGTCGTGGGGGAGGGCCAGGGGCTCGGCGTGCCGCTTTCGTACGGCGGGCCCTACCTCGGCGTCTTCGCGGCCAAGCAGGAGTTCGTGCGCCGCATGCCGGGGCGCCTCGTGGGCGCCACCGTCGACCTCGACGGCCGCCGGGGCTTCGTGCTCACGCTGCAGACCCGCGAGCAGCACATCCGGCGCGCCAAGGCCACGTCGAACATCTGCACCAACGTCGCGCTCTGCGCGCTGATGGCCACGATCTATCTGGCGATCCTCGGCAAGCGCGGGCTCAGCCGGGTGGGGGAGCTCAGCCTGGCCAAGGCCCACTACGCGGCGGAGCGCCTGGCGCGCATCCCCGGCGTGGCGCTGCGCTTCGGGGCTCCCTTCTTCAAGGAGTTCACGCTCAAGCTGCCGAAGTCGCCCGAGCGGGTGGTGGCCAGGCTCGCCAGGGACCGCTTCCTGGCCGGCGTGCCGCTCAAGCCCTTCGATCGTAAGCTGGCCGACTGCCTCCTGGTCGCCGTCACCGAGAAGCGCACGAAGGAAGAGATCGACGCCTTCGCCGAGGCGCTCGCCAAGGCGGTGGCCTGATGCCCTACGATACCCAGTCGACCTACGACCGCCTGCTCTTCGAGCTGGGCGCGCCGGGCCGCATCGCCTGGTCGCTGCCCGAGCCCGACGTGCCCGTCGACGCGGCTCGGGCGGCGGTGCCGGCCCGCTATCTCCGTCCGGCGCCCCCCGAGCTGCCCGAAGTGTCCGAGCTGGACGTGGTGCGCCACTACTCGCGTCTTTCCCAGCTGAACTACGGGGTGGACACGCATTTCTACCCGCTCGGCTCCTGCACCATGAAGTACAACCCGAAGATCAACGAGGACATGGCCAGGGTGCCCGGCTTCGCGCGCCTGCACCCGCTGGCACCGCAAGCGCTCGCGCAGGGCGCGCTGCGCTTGATGCACGAGCTGGCGTCGATGCTCGCCGAGATCGCCGGCATGGACGCCGTCTCCCTCCAGCCTGCGGCGGGAGCGCAGGGCGAGCTGGCGGGCGTCCTCATGATCAAGGCCTATCACGACGCCAACCGCGAGAAGCGCACGAAGGTGCTGGTGCCCGACTCCGCCCACGGCACCAACCCGGCCTCGACGGCCATCGCCGGCTATCAGGTCGTCGAGGTGAAATCGGACGCCAACGGCGGGGTGGATCTCCTGGATCTGGAGGGCCACTTGGGCCCCGACGTGGCCGCCTTCATGATCACGATGCCCAACACGCTGGGCAACTTCGAGCCGCGCATCGTGGAGATCATCGAGATGTGCCACGCCCGGGGGGCGCAGGTCTACATGGACGGGGCCAACCTCAACGCGATCCTCGGCATCGCGCGCCCCGGCGACCTCGGCTTCGACGTCTGCCACTTCAACCTGCACAAGACCTTCACCACGCCCCACGGCGGCGGGGGGCCGGGCGCGGGGCCGGTCGGTGTCAAGGCGCACCTCGAGCCCTTCCTGCCGACTCCCGTCATCGCCAAGCGGGGCGAGCGCTACACGCTCGACTGGAAACGGCCGAAGTCGATCGGCAAGCTCCAGGCCTTCTGGGGCAACTTCGGTATGCACGTGCGGGCCTACACCTACGTCCGCACCATGGGGGCCGACGGGCTGCGCGCTGTCTCCGAGAACGCGGTGCTCAACGCCAACTACATCTTGAAGCGCCTGGAGTCGCATTACGACCTCGCCGCGCCGGGGCCCTGCATGCACGAGTGCGTGCTGTCCGCCCGCCGCCAGAAGAAGCTCGGCGTCACCGCCATGGACATCGCCAAGCGCCTGCTCGACCTCGGCTTCTACGCGCCCTCGACGTACTTCCCGCTGATCGTCGAGGAGGCGCTCATGATCGAGCCCACCGAGACGGAATCCAAGGAGACGCTGGACGCCTTCTGCGACGCCATGATCCAGATCGCGAAGGAAGCGGAGACCAATCCCGAGCTGATCCGCCAGGCCCCGGTGACGACGCCCGTCCGCCGTTTGGACCAGACCAAGGCTGCCCGGGAGCCGAACCTGCGCTGGAGTGGAAAGCGGTAGCCAGGGCCGTACGCAGCGTCGCGCGTGGCCGCCGGCCGGGCCGCGCTGCCGTCTGTTCGCGTTCGTTCTTGCCGTTGTCCTGATCTTCGCGACCGCGTTTGCCGAGGCGGAAAAGAATCGCGCTGGAGCCCTGGTCGTCTTGGCCTCACCATTCTTCTATGCGCACAGAACCCGCCTCGTGGAACTCGCGGCCAAGCAGCGGCTGCCGACGATCTACCACCAAAAGGAGTTCGTCGTGGGTTCCGGCGCCCTCATGTCCTATGCGGCAAACTTTCACGACCTGTTCCGGCGCGCCGCCGGCTATGTGGACAGGATCCTCAAGGGCGCCAAGCCCGCCGATCTGCCCGTCGAGCAGGCGACGAAGTTTGAGCTGGTCATCAACCTCAAGACCGCGAAGGCGCTCGGGCTGACGATCCCGCTATCGCTGCTACTGCGGGCCGATCAGGTGATACGGTGAGTGAGCGCGCCTGGCGATTGCTCGTCACAGAAGCGACGGACGGCGCCACCAACATGGCCATCGACGAGGCGCTGTGGCGGGGCCGCCAGGCGGAAGCGTCCCCGCCCACGGTCCGGTTCTTCGCCTGGGAGCCGCCGACCGTCTCCCTCGGCTACGGCCAGCGGCTCGACGCCGCCGTCGACGTCGCCGCCTGCCGGCGCCTGGGCGTCGGCCTGGTCCGGCGCCCCACGGGTGGCAGCGCGATCTACCACGACGGCCCCGAGCGCGAGCTGACCTACAGCGTCGTCGCCTCCAACGACGATCTGGGGATCTCCGCAGACCTCCTCGAGACGTACCGGTGGATCGCCCGGGCCCTCTTGCGCGGGCTCCAAGCCCTCGGCGCGCCGGCCGCGATCGTTCCCGTCACCGGGTCGAGCGGGCTCGCAAGCCCGGCGTTCTGCTTCGCGCGCACCGGCCGTTACGAGATCGAGATCGGCGGGCGCAAGCTCGTGGGCAGCGCCCAGCGGCGTCAGGGCGGCTGCTTCCTGCAGCATGGCTCGGTCCTGCTCGGCGTCGACGAGCTGCGGCTCCGCGCGGTCTTCCCCACCACGCAAGACCCGCTGGCAACCCTGACGACGCTCGAGGCGGCCCTGGGTCAGCGGCCGAAGTTCGACGACGTCGCCGCGGCGCTGACCACCGCGTTCGAGGAGGAGCACGGGCTCACGCTCCGCCCGGGCGGGCTCACGCCCGAGGAGACGGCGCGCGCCGAGGCGCTCGCCAGGAAGAAGTACGCCAGCGAGGCGTGGCTCGCCGGCGCCGCCTGAGCCGCGCTCGATGAGCCGCCCCGCGTGAGCCGCGAGTACCCCGATCACCCCCGGGTCGGCGTCGGCGCCGTCGTGCTCCACAAGGGGCGCGTCCTGCTCGTCCGGCGCGGGGGCCAGCCATCGGCGGGCAAGTGGAGCCTGCCGGGCGGCCTGGTGGAGCTGGGCGAGACCACGACCGACGCGGTCCGGCGCGAGCTGACCGAGGAGTGCGGTCTGACGATCCACGTCGTCGGCGTCGCCGGCGTGGTGGACCGCATCGTGCGCGACGCCGGGGGCCGCGTCAGGTACCATTACGTGCTCGTGGACTACTTTGCCTACGCCGATTCCGATCGGGTCTCGGCCGGCAGCGATGCCGCCGAGTGCCGCTGGGTAGAGGTGGAGCGCGTGGAGGAGCTCGACGTGACGGAGGGGCTCGCCGACATGATCCGCCGCGCCGTCGCCGTTGCCGCGCGAAAGGATTCGTGAGCACCCAGGGATGAAGGTCCGGGTGGTTGCCACGCCGCTGGGGGAGGCCGAGGTTGACGCGCTCATCGTCGGCCTTCGTGCGGAGGCCAAGGCCCTGCCGGCGGGGCTGGCCGCGCTCGACCGCCGCGCCCAGGGCCAGATCAAGGCGGTGCTCGACGCCGAGAAGTTCCAGGCCAAGGCGGGTCAGGTGACCCACGTGCACACCGCCGGCCGCCTGCCCTCGGCCCGCGTCATCCCAGCACCGCTAGTCATAATAGTCGGCCTCGGCGACGGCAAGGACGTGACGCTCGAGATCGTGCGCCGGGCGGCGGCGGCCGGGACGCGGCGCGCCCGAGACCTGGGAGCGCGGACGGTGGCGGTGGACCTGCTCGGGGAGCGGCTGCCGGCCCGTCAGCGGGCGCACGCCGTCGTCGAGGGGGCGATCCTCGGCACCTACACCTTCGACCGCTACAAGCGCGAGAAGACCGAGAAGGCCGTGGTGGAGCTGCGGGTGCTGGCGCCCGACGCCCGGGCGAGCCGTGACGTCGGCGAGGGCGCGCGCAGCGGTGAGGTCTTCGCGCGGGCGACGTGGTTCGCGCGCGACCTCGTCAACGCGCCCGCCAACGAGGTGCATCCCACCCAGCTGGCCCAGGTCGCCGGCGAGGTCGCCAAGGAGGGCCGGCTCAAGCTCCGCGTCTATGACCGCGCCGAGTGCGAGAAGATGGGCATGGGCGCCTTCCTGGGCGTCGCCGCGGGCAGCCAGCAGCCGCCGAAGTTCATCCACCTCACCTACGCGCCGCCCGGGCGCGCGCGCAAGCGCGTGGCCGTCATCGGCAAGGGCATCACGTTCGACTCCGGGGGACTCGACCTCAAGAACGCCGAGGGCATGCTGCGGATGAAGGACGACATGTCGGGCGCCGCCGGCGTCCTGGGGATCATGCGCGCGCTGCCCCAGCTCAAGCCGCCGGTCGAGGTGCACGGGCTCATCGCCGCCACCGAGAACATGCCCTCGGGCTCGGCGATCCGGCCGGGCGATATCTTGAAAGCGATGAACGGAACGACCATCGAGGTGGGCAACACCGACGCCGAGGGACGCCTGACGCTGGCCGACGCGCTCTGCTACGCGAACGCCCGCGTCAAGCCCGAGGAGATCATCGACCTGGCCACGCTCACCGGCGCCTGCGTGGTGGCGCTGGGACCGCTCTGCTCCGGGCTCTTCGCCAACGACCAGGGCCTGGCCGATCGCCTGCTGGCCGCCGCCGAGCAGGCGGGCGAGCGCGTGTGGCAGCTGCCGCTCATCGAGGAGTACCGCGAGCACCTCAAGAGCGAGGTGGCCGATCTCAACAACGTCGGCCCGCGGGGAGGCGGCGCGATCACCGCGGGGCTCTTCCTCAAGGAGTTCGCGGGCACCACGCCGTGGGCCCACCTGGACATCGCGGGCCCGGCCTTCAGCGAAAAGGACCTCGCCCTGGCCCCCAAAGGCGGGACCGGAGTGGCGGTGAGGACCATCCTGGCGTACCTCACGACATGACGGCCGGGCGCGTCGACCTCCACACGCACACGACCGCCTCCGACGGAACGCTGACGCCGCGAGAGCTCGTGCGGAAAGCGGTGGAGCACGGCGTGCAGGTGCTGGCGATTACCGACCACGATTCCACTGACGCGCTGGCCGAGGCGCTGGACGAGGCCGCCCAGCACCCGCCGCTCACCATCGTGCCTGGCCTGGAGATCAACTGCGACATCGAGGGCGCCGAGATCCACGTCCTCGGCTACTTCGTCGAGCACCAGGCGCCCTGGTTCCAGGAGTTCCTGCGCGAGCAGCGCGCCGAGCGCGTGGCGCGCATCCATCGCATCGCCGAGCGCCTGACCGAGCTGGGCCTGCCCATCGATCCAGACGAAGTCTTCGCCCTCGTGAAGGAGGGCTCGCCCGGCCGGCCGCACGTGGCCCAGGTGATGGTCAAGCGCGGCTACGTGAAGTCTGTGCGCGAGGCGTTCGACAGATATCTGAAATTGGACGGGCCCGCCAGCGTGCCGCGCCGGCGCCTGACCCCCGCCGACGCGGTGGCGGTGATCCGGAAGGCTCGCGGCATTCCCGTATTCGCCCATCCCGGGCTCGCCGACCGCGACGCGCTCATCCCCGACCTCGTCGGGGCCGGGCTCATGGGCATCGAGGCCTACTACGCCGAGCACTCGGCCGCGCAGAGGTCGGCCTATCTCGAGCTGTGCCGCCGGCTCGATCTGGTCGCCACCGGCGGCTCCGACTATCACGGACCGCAGAGCGGCCGTGCGAATCCGCCGGGGACGCCGGCCGTGCCCTGGCCGGCGTGGGAGCAGCTGCGGGAGCGGGCCGAGCGGGCCAAGCGGAGCCCGTGAACGTCCAGGTCTTCGGGTTCCACGACTGCCAGGAAACCCGCAAGGCGCTGCGGTTCTTCTCCGAGCGGCGGATCGCCGTGCACGTCGTCGATCTCCAGGAGCGGCCGGCTACGCGGGGTGAGCTGCGCCGCTTTCAGGAGAAGTTCGGGGCCGCCGCGCTGATCAATCGCGAGAGCTCCCGCTTCCGCGCGCTCGGCCTGCACGTGAGCGGCGACTCGCCGGAGCGGATGCTGGAGCGTGCGCTGACCGAGCCGCGCCTGCTACGCACCCCGCTCGTTCGAAGTGAGAATCGCATCAGCCTCGGCCACACGCCGGACGAGTGGAAGGCGTGGGTCGAGGCGGAAAAGGTCAACAGCTAAGGAGATCGCCATGGAGCTTTCCCGGCGCAGCTTCACCCTCTCCACCACTGCGGTGGCCGGCGCCACGCTGGCCGGACAGAGCGCGGATGACCGGCCCCAGGCGTATCGCAAGGAGGCGGCGGAGGACGGGTGGAAGCGGGACTCTCCTCGACCACGAAAGACCCACGGGTCTCGGAGAGTCACCCCGCCCCTCTTTCTCTCTCTTCCGTCACTCCTTTGGTGCGTGTCGGAGTAACCGCGGTTCGAGCGCCGGCTTCGCCGGCGCAACCCGAATCCTGGGGGGAGGTTCCGGAGGGGGCCGTCGAGGCCCCCTCCGATGCCTAGCCGCCGAGGAGGCGGCGGGCTTTCGCGGGGTTGGAGACGGTGAAGACGATGGTGGCCCCCCCGCGGCCGGTCGTCGTCGCGTAGGCCGACCGGATGTTGATCCGCGCACGCGCCAGCTTCTCGGCGACGCGCGCCAGTCTCCCTGGCTTGTTCCGCAGCCTCACGACGAAGGCCGGCTCCTCGCTGGCGCGATACTTGGCCGCCCGCAAGGCGCGCTTGGCCTTTCCCGCGTTGTTGACCAGGATCCCGATCCTTCCGCGGCCCGCCGCCTCACCGGCGCAGAGCCCGGTGATGTTGACGCCGGCGTCGGCCAGCGCGCGGGCGACGTTGGCGAGGACGCCGGGCTTGGACCGGAGAGACAGCGAGAGCTGGGTCGTCTTCGGCATGGCGGTTCCTCCTCCTCAGCGTTCGGGATGCGGCTATCCTACTCCAACCTCAGCGCGCGTAGGCGGGGAAGACGCGGCGGACGACCTCGGGGGGGTTCGTGGTGAGCAGCCAGGTGGCCAGGCGGCGGGCGGCGCCGCGGACGGCGACGAAGGTGATGCGCGCGTCGGCCAACAGGCGGCCGGCCTCGTCGCGCACGGCCACCTCGGTGTCCCAGTAGCGCGGATCGTCGCCCCGCTGCCGCGCCCCCCCGCGCGCCCCACCCACGGTGATCGCGGAGCCGAAGGGCGCGGAGCCATGCAGCGTGACCACCAGCTCCGTCGTCATGCCCGACTCGCCGCTGGCCAGCGCGCCGAGCCAGAAGGCCGCCTCGTCGAGCAGCGTGGTCAGTACCACCGGCGCCAGCGTGCCCTCCGCCGTGCGGAAGCTCTCGCGCGGCTGCCACGTGCCCCACACGGCGGCGTTGTCGTGCATCAACCGCACGCGCAGCCCCAGCGCGTTGTCGACGCCGCACGCGAAGCACGTCGACGACACGGGTAGAGGGTGGGCGCTGGCGCGGCGCGGGGCGCCCTCGTCGACCACGAAAACCCCGGGGGTCTCCGAGGGCGCACCCGCGCCGCGCCGCTCTGTGGCATCCCCGACATCGCGCACTACACGGGTCTGGGAGGGCCCATCCGGTCCTGGCCGGCGGACGTGACCCTCTACCAGTGTCGTGTTGGAGGCATCGAGAAGGGTGCAGGCCAGCGCGCCGTCGGCGACCGTCGTCGTGAGCGGCAGCGGCACGCCCAGCGGCACGCGCTTGCGGTAGGTGCCGCGCACCGTCTGCGGACCGCTCCCGCCGGCCAGCAGGTGGAACACGGCCAGCACGCTGCCGCCGTGGGCCGTGTCGGGCAGGCCCTGAAACGCGGGATCGAGGGTGAGGATCAGCTCGTCGCCGCTGCGTTCGATGCCGCGGCGGAGGACCGACTCCGTCGTCGCCATGCGATAATCGCTCGTGTCTATTCTAGCGCACCGTCCCTTCATCAGGGCGACGGTGACCAACTTCTTCTTCTTCGCCAGCCTGAACGGGTTCGTGCTGCTGCCGCTCTACATCGACCGGCTCGGTGGCACCGAGATCGAGATCGGCCTCGTGATGGGCCTCTACAGCGCGGTGGGCATCGTCTGCCAGCCGCTCATCGGTCCCTGGGTCGACGCCGCCGGGCGGCGGCCCTTCATGCTGCTAGGCGTCGCCCTCGTCCTGGCCTCTGCGCTCATCGCCACCTTCGTCAGTACCGTCCCCTGGCTCGCCCTCGTCCGGGCGCTCCAGGGCCTGGGCTTTTCCGCTTTCTTCGTCGCCAACTACTCGTACGTGATCGACCTGGTCCCGGTGGAGCGCCGCGGCTGGGCGCTGGGCATCTACGGCATCTCCGGGATGGTGTCCACCGCGCTCACGCCGCTCGTCGGCGAAGCCATCATCCGCGGCTTCGGGTTCCGTCCCTTCTTCGCGTTGTGCGCGGCGCTGGCGGTGGTGGCGGCGGTGCTGGTCTGGCCGCTGCGCGAGCAGGCCCGCGCCGAGGCGCCGCCGGTGAGCGGCTGGGAGTGGGCCCGGGCCGGGTTGGCGGATCTCGCACACCGCCACATGGCCGTGACCGTCTTCTTCGGCCTGGGCACCGGCACCATCTTCGCGTTCCTGCCGACCTTCGCCGAGAGCCTGGGCGTGACGACGCTCGCCCTCTTCTACACGGCGTACGCGGGCGCGGCGATGGGCGTCCGCGTCTTCGGAGGTCGCCTCATCGATACGAGCGGCCGCAGCGCCGTGATCGTGCCGTCCATGTTCGTGCAGGTGGTGGCCACCGCGCTGCTGGCCATGCTCGGCCTCGTCGCCACGCAGACGAGCGCGCTGCCCGTGCTGCCGGTCCTGGCGCTGGCCGGGCTCATGGCGGGCGGCGCCCACGGCTTTCTCTACCCCGGCCTGGCCGCGCTGGTCGCCGATCAGGCGCCCGAGGCGCGCCGAGGGGCCGTGGTAGGCGTCTTCAGTGGCGTGTTTCTCGTCGGCAACGCGGGAGGCGCGTTCGTCTTCGGCTACGTGACGCACGCGCTCGGCTACGGGCGGATGTGGAGCCTCCTCACCGCGCTCCTCCTGGGCGGCGCCGGCCTCAGCCTGCGGCTCCCCGCCGAGGGGCCACGCCCGCTCGTCCGTGCTTGAGCATTTGACCCGGCTCGGTCGTGACGGAGCGTTTATACTGGTGCGCGCGATGCGTTCGCGGGCGCGTGGCTGGCGAGCCGTCGTCGCGGGGGTGGCCGGTATGAGCACGAGTGGCCGCATCGGGATGATCGCGCTGTTGACCATCGCGCTGACGGGCGTGACCAGCCGCAGCGGCGGCGCCCGGGATTCCGCCGAGCTGGGGACGCCGAAGCCGAACGGTCCTCAGGAAGCGGAGGTCCTGGCCGTGCTCGCCGACCCCCGCACGCAGGCCCCGACGGTGCTGTTGCAGGGCAAGCGGGACAAGCGCACCCTGATCATGACCATCGGGTTGGCGGAGGCCACGGGGATCGCGCTGCCGCTGCAGGGCGTGACGCCGCCGCGCCCGCTCACCCACGACCTGTTCCTGGCGCTCTTCGCCCGGCTCAAGGTCACCGTGAACCGCGTCGTGATCAACGACCTGCGCGATGACATCTACTACGCCACCATTCACCTCACCAGCGCCGCCGGCGAGATGGTGCTCGACTCCCGTCCGTCGGACGCGATCGCGCTGGCCATCCGCGCCGGGGCGCCGGTCCTCGTCGAGGATCGCGTCTTCGACAAGGCGGGAACTCTGCAGGCGCCCCGCCGACCCCACATCTGAGGCCATGACGCCGCTCGACACCGACGATCTCCAGTGGGCGCTCCAGCGGCGCCTCGAGGACGTGTTCACCAAGCTCGGCGAGAAATTCGGCGATCTCACCGGGCGCGTGGAGACCGCGATTCGTCCCGGCGTGTCGTTCGACGACGTGGGCGGGCTCCAGCAGGCCAAGGCCGCCCTGCGGGGCTTCACGACCGCCCTGACCGATCCCGAGCGTTACAAGGACTGGGGCATCACACCGCCCAAGGGCGTGCTGCTCTACGGGCCGCCGGGCACGGGGAAGGCGATGCTGGCGCGGGCGCTGGCCGGCGCCTCCCAGGCCATCTTCTTCCGGCTGAGGCTCTTCAACCTGACCTCGAAGTTCGGCGCGAACACCGGCGAGCTGCTCCAGGAGATTCTCCGGATCGCGATGGGAGAGGGGCGCGCGGTCTTCCTCATGGAGGAAGTGGACGCGCTGTCCCTGGACCACCTGCTGCCGCCACCGCAGGCGCGCGAGGCCAGCGCCCGGCTGGTCGCCGCCCTCTGCGAGAAGCTCGACGCCATCGACCCGTCGGCGCGGGTGCTGGTGGTGGCGGCGACGAGCCGCACCGACGCCCTCGATCCGGCGCTGGTGGCCCCCGGTCGCCTCGACCACCTCGTGGAGGTCACGCTGCCCGACCCCGCCGCCCAGCAGGAGATCCTGGACCTGATGCGAATCCGGACGGAAAAGAGCGCCGGGCGCCCGCTCTTCGAGCCGCTCGATTACCGCACCATCCTGCCGCTGATGGGCGGGATGAGTGGGGCGGACATCTCGGAGATCCTCGGCCGGACGCTGGAGGAGAAGGTGCACCGGGCCGCCAAAGAGGGGAGCGCGCCGCTGGTGACGTCCGCCGACCTGCTGGAGGCGATCGACGGGTACAAGCGCGTGCGCGGCGTGGTCGAGAAGATCCGCTACGGCCAGTACCTCTAAGCCCGCCGATGATCGCGACCACCAAGATCCGGGTCCGCTACGGGGACACCGACTGCATGAGGGTCGTGTACTACGGAAACTATCTCACCTACTTCGAGGTGGGCCGCGTCGAGTACCTCCGCCAGCAGGGCATGTCGATCGCCGACATCAACGAGAAGATCCACATGCCCGTGGTGGAGGCGCTCGCGCGCTTCGTCAAGCCGGCGCGGCTCGACGACCTGCTGGACGTGCACTGCTGGGTGAGCGAGCGCAAGCGGGCCTCCTTCCGCTTCGGCTACGAGGTCCGCGATGCGGCGGGGACGACGGTGGCCACGGGATATACGCTCCACGCCTGCTGGGATCCGGCCACCAGCAAGATGATCGCGCTGCCCCCCTGGCTCCAGCAGATGATGCCGGTCGTGCCCGAGGGGCCGGGGGGCCGTGTATAATGAGCAACCGCTCGGGATGATCAGCTCCATATGATCGAAGTCCAGAACCTCACCAAACGTTACGGCCCTATCACGGCGATCCGCGACGTGTCGTTCAGCGTCGCCCCCGGTGAGATCATCGGCTTTCTCGGCCCCAACGGTGCCGGGAAGACGACCACGATGCGGATCCTGGCCTGCTTCATGCCGGCCTCGGGCGGCTCGGCGCGGGTGGCGGGGTACGACGTCTTCAGCGAGTCGATGGAGGTCCGGCGCCGGATCGGCTACCTCCCCGAGAGCGTGCCGCTCTACCCGGAATTACGGGTGGCGGACTATCTCGATTTCGTCGCCGAGGTCAAGGGCGTCGGGCGCTCCGAGCGCAAGCGACGGGTGGCCGAGGTGCTGGAGCGGTGCCTGATCACCGACGTCCAGAGCCGGCTGATCGGCAAGCTCTCCAAGGGCTACCGCCAGCGCGTGGGCCTGGCCCAGGCCATCATCAACGACCCCCACGTGCTCGTCCTCGACGAGCCCACCATCGGCCTCGACCCCAAGCAGATCACCGAGATCCGCGCGCTCATCAAGTCGCTCGCGGGCGAGCACACCGTGATCCTGTCGACGCACATCCTGCCCGAGGTCGCGATGGTGTGCAGCGGCGTCATCATCATCAACAAGGGATCGATCGTGGCGCAGGGACCGATCGACCGGCTCGTCGAGGAGTTCTTCCCGAGCGCGCGCGTCGAGGTCGAGATCGCGGGGCCGAAGGAAGCCGTGCGGGTGGCGCTCTCGTCGATCCCCGGCGTGACCGCGGTCTCCGATGGCTCGACCGGTGCTACGGCGAGCTTCGTCGTGGAATCAGCTCGTGATCGCGACGTCCGCGCGGAGATCTTCCAGCTCGCGGCGGCGCAGAAGTGGAGCCTCCTGGAGCTGAAGCGGGTCGGCATGACGCTCGAGGAAGTGTTCATTCGCATCGTGGCCGGCGAGGAGGCCGTGGCGCCCGAAGAAGCGGCCGCGGTGGCTGGCGAGGGCGCCGCATGAGCGGCCCCGAGGGCGCGGCATGAAGGTGTGGCCGATCTTCAAGAAGGAGATGCGGCTCTACTTCACGTCGCCGATCGCGTACGTCGTCTTCGCGATCTTCCTCCTGGTCGGCGGATACTTCTTCTACTCCATCTTCGCCTTCTTCACGATGGCCTCGATGCAGGCCGCGATGAATCCCCAGATGGGCCGGGACCTCAACACGACCGACAGCGTGCTCCGGCCGCTGTTCTCGAACATCACGGTGATCCTGCTCCTGCTGATGCCGATGGTCACCATGCGGCTCTTCGCCGAGGAGCGGCGGTCAGGGACGATCGAGCTCCTGCTGACCTATCCCGTGCGCGACGGCGCGGTGCTCGTCGGCAAGTACCTCGCCGGTCTCGTGCTCTACGTGCTGATGCTCGTCGGCACGCTCCTCTATCCGGCGATGCTCGCGTGGTTCTCCAGGATCGACTGGGGCCCACTCTTCACCGGATATCTCGGGCTGATCCTGCTCGGCGCGGCGTTCCTGGCCGTCGGGCTCTTCGCGTCGTCCTTGACCGAGAACCAGATCGTGGCGTCGATCGTCACGTTCGGGGTGCTGCTCCTGTTCTGGGTCATCGGCTGGAGCGCCGACTATGTCGGCGGGCCGTGGGGCCGGGTCCTCACGCACCTCTCGCTGATCGAGCACTACGACAGCTTCGCAAAGGGCCTGCTCGATACGAAGGACATCATCTATTACCTGAGCTTCACGACGCTGGCGCTCTTCCTGACCCTGCGCTCGCTGGAAGCGCGAAGGTGGAAGGGATGACCGGCGGAACGAAGCGCATCCTCGACTGGGTCGGCTACGCCGGAATCGCCGTCCTGTTCGCCGGCGCGCTCCTGCCGTTCCTCGGCCGCGCGGAGTGGTACGGCGCGCGGTGGTGGGTCGTCGGCGTCGGCGTGGTGCTGGTCCTCGTGTCGCTCGGCGGACGCTGGGAAGACGTGCGCGCGTTCTTCGGGCATCGGACGGCCCGCTACGGCGTCAACACCGCCGTCATGGTCTTGATCCTCATCGGCATCATCGGGCTCGTCGAGGCGGTCTCGTATCGCCACAACACGCGGTTCGATCTCACCGAGAGCAAGCGGCACAG
>DASYUQ010000232.1 GCA_036001065.1 Candidatus Methylomirabilota bacterium | reverse complement strand
ACTCGCTGCCGTGGCGCTGCCGCTCGAGGGACTGGTCGTCGCGGACCTGACCCAGAACGTCGCCGGACCGTTCTGCACGCAGATCCTCGGCGACATGGGCGCCGACGTCGTCAAGATCGAGCGGCCCGACCGCGGCGACGACGCCCGCGCCTGGGCGCCGCCGTACTGGGGCGACGAGAGCGCCTCCTTCCTGGCCATGAACCGCAACAAGCGGAGCCTGGCGCTGGACGTCAAGACCGAGGCCGGGCGCGAGGTGCTCCGGCGCCTGGTCGCGCGCGCGGATGTGTTCGTGCAGAGCCTGCGCGCCGGGGCGGTCGCGGAGCTGGGCTTCGACTTCGCCGCCGCCAGCCGGCTCAACCCACGGCTCGTCTACTGCTCCGTCAACGCCTTCGGGACGCGCGGTCCGCTGCGCGATCTGCCCGGCTACGATCCGATGATGCAGGCCTACGCGGGGCTCATGTCCGTCAACGGCCATCCCGGCCAGGAGCCGGCCAGGGTCGGCACGTCGATCGTCGACATGGGCACCGGCCTGTGGGCGGCCCTGGGCATCGTGGCCGCCCTCCGTCAGCGCGACGCCACCGGCCGCGCGGTGGACGTCAGTACCGCGCTCTTCGAGACGACGCTCATGTGGGTCTCCTACCAGGCCATGGGCTATCTCGGCTCGGGCGAGGTCCCCACCCCGCAGGGCTCGGGCACGGCGATGATCGCGCCCTACCAGGCCTTCCCCACCACGGACGGCTACGTCATGATCGCAGCGCCGTCGGACACGATGTTCTCGCGGCTGGCCGAGGGACTGGGCGTTCCCGACCTCGCCCGTGATGCGCGCTTTGTGGACAACCCCTCGCGCGTCCGCCATCGGGCGGCACTCATCGAGGCACTCTCGGCCCTGACCCGCGAGAAGAAAGCCCGCGAGCTGGTCGAGGGGCTGCGGACCCGCGGCGTGCCCTGCTCGCCGATCCTCACGATCGACGCCGTGCTCGAGGAGCCCCAGACGCGCGAGAGCGGGATGCTCCTGAGCGCGCCGCACCCGCGCCTGCCCGACTACACGAGCATCGGGCTGCCGATCCAGTGGAACGGCCGCCGGCCCGAGGTGCGCCGCGTCCCGCCCCGTCTGGGCGAGCACAGCGAGGACGTGCTGACCGGGCTGGGCTACACGCGGGACGACGTGCGCAGCCTGCGCGCGCGGGGGGTGATCGCCTGACCTATCGGCATCTCCTGGTCGAGCGCGCGCCGGACGGGTACGTCGTCACCGTGACGCTGAACCGCCCCGAGCAGATGAACGCCATGACCACCGCCATGGGCGAAGAGATCATCACCTGCTTCGACGGCTTCCAGCGCGAGGCCCTCGTCCGCGCGGTGGTCTTCACGGGGAGCGGCGAGCGCGCCTTCTGCGCCGGCGGCGATCTCAAGGAGCGCAACGAGATGTCCGACGCGGCCTGGCGGGCCCAGCACGTGGTCTTCGAGCAGGCTGCCTTCCGCGTGCTGCGCTGCCCGGTGCCGGTCATCGCCGCCGTCGAGGGCTACGCCCTGGCCGGGGGCTGCGAGCTGGCCGTGCTCAGCGACTTCATCGTGGCCAGCGAGACGGCGGTCTTCGGCGTGCCGGAGACCACGTTGGGAATCTTCCCCGGCATCGGGGGGAGCCAGCTCCTGCCCCGCATCCTCGGCGCGCCGCTGGCCAAGGAGCTGATCTTCACGGGCCGCCGGATGGCGGCCGCGGAGGCGAAGGCGGCCGGGCTCGTCAACCACCTGGTGCCCCAGGGTCAGGCCCGCGCCAAGGCGCTCGAGATCGCAACCACCATCGCCCAGAACGGGCCCATCGCCGTGCGCCAGGCCAAGAAGGCGATCGCCTACGGTCTCGAGACCGACCTCGACACCGCAATGATCCTGGCCGTCGAGGCCTACAACGCCACCGTCGTCACTGACGATCGCCTCGAGGGCGTGCGGGCCTTCAACGAAAAGCGCAAGCCCCATTTCCGGGGAAAATAATCCGATCCAAAGGGACATAGCCATGGCGGTCATCAACCTCACCCTCACCGACGAGCAGCGCGCGCTCCGGGACGGCGTCGCCGAGATCTGCAAGCACTACCCCGGCGAGTACTGGCGCGCGCTCGACGCCAAGCGCGAGTACCCCGAGGCCTTCGTCGACGACCTGACCAAGGCCGGCTATCTGGCCGCCCTCATCCCCGAGGAGTACGGCGGCGCCGGGCTCGGCATCACGGAGGGCGGGCTGATTCTCGAGACGGTCCACGCCGCCGGGGGCAACGCGGCGGCCTGCCATGCCCAGATGTACATCATGGGCACGCTGCTCCGCCACGGCAGCGAGGCTCAGAAGCGGGCCTACTTGCCGAAAATCGCCTCGGGCGAATTGCGGCTGCAGGCCTTCGGCGTCACCGAGCCCAACGCGGGGTCGGACACCACGAAGCTCCAGACCACCGCGGTGCGCCGCGGTGACCGCTACGTCGTGAACGGCCAGAAGATGTTCATCTCCCGCGTGCTGCAGTCCGACCTGATGCTGCTGCTGGCGCGCACGACCCCGGTGGACAAGGTCCAGAAGCGTACCGAGGGGCTGTCCGTCTTCCTGGTGGACATCCGCAGCATCAAGGGGCTGGAGGTCCGCCCGCTGCGCATGATGATGAACCACTCCACCAACGCGCTGTTCTTCGACAACATGGAGATCCCGGCCGAGGCCCTCATCGGCGAGGAGGGCCAAGGGTTCACCTACATCCTCGACGGCATGAACGCCGAGCGCATCCTGGTGGCCTCGGAGTCGATCGGCGACGGCCGCTGGTTCGTCGACAGGGCGGTGGCCTACTCCAGCCAGCGGGTGCTCTTCGGCAAGCCCATCGGCGCCAACCAGGGCGTGCAGTTCCCGATCGCCCGGGCCCACATGGCCGTGGAGGCCGCCGCCCTGATGCGCACCAAGGCCGCCGCGCTCTTCGACGCCGGCGAGCCCTGCGGCGCCGAAGCCAACATCACCAAGTACCTGGCCGCCGAGGCGGCCTGGGAGGCCGGCAACGCCTGCATCGACTGCCACGGCGGCTATGGCTACGCCGAGGAGTACGACGTCGAGCGCAAGTTCCGCGAGTGCCGCCTCTACAAGACGGCGCCGGTCAACCAGAACCTCGTGCAGGCCTACGTGGGCGAGCACGTGCTGGGCATGCCGCGCTCGTACTGAGCACCCCGTCGGGCTCGCCCCCACCGGCACCCGTCACCTCCCCACGGCTGCTCTGGCCCTCACCACCAGATCCTTGGCCCGGGCGTTCGCAGGCTCCAGTCGGAGGGCGGCTTCCGCGACCTCCAACGCTCGGAGGGCCTGACCCTCGTCCAGGGCGAAGGTGGCCAGGGCGATGCGCGCCTCAACCTGCCTGGGATCGACCGCGATCGCGCGCAGGTACGCGGTCTCGGCATCGCGCCTGCGGCCGACCTCGCGGTACCGGTGTCCCAACCCGACCCAGAATGGCGCGCGGCGCGGCGCCATCTGGACGCTGCGCTCGATGTACCCGATGCCGAGCAGCGACCGGCCCTGAGACGCGTAGGCGAATCCCAGCAGGTATGTCGCCTCGGCGTCCATGTCCCGGTCGGGATCGAACCCTTCGATACGTGGAAAGGGGGCCCCGCGAAGGCGGCCCAGGAGGTCCTCGAGCTGCGCGATGGTGTTCACGTACAGCGACCGCGGCGTGACGAACTCCAGCGTCGGCCGATCGTCGGTGTGGAGGCGGCGCATCGACTCCACGAGGCGCGCGACGCGGTCCTCGCCGATCACGAACGCGCCGAACAACGCGGCCGGATGCCAGATGCCGACCGACTGGAACTCCTCGCGCACGCCCGGTGTCGCGTTGAACCGCCGGACCAGCCGGTCGTACACCCACGGGACCGGCTCGATCGATCCGACCAGGAGCACGTCGCCCAGGCCCGAGCTCCAGATCTCCATCCGCGGGAAGACGGCGCGGAACGTGGCGACGAGCAGCCTGAACTCCGGCGCGGCCAGGCTGTTCGTGTGCATCCACTGGACCATGACCCCTCCGGGGTTCAGCCGCGCGCGGACGGTCTGATAGAACTCCAGGGTGAACAGCGCCCCCACGCCCGCCACCCAGATATCCGAGGCGTCGGAGATGACGACGTCATAGCGATCCGGCGACGCGAGCAGCCGGTTGCGGCCGTCGCCGACGATGACCCGGACGCGTCGATCGTGAAGGATCCCCCGATTCTGGCGGTCAAAGAAGCGCGCGGCGTCGATCCCGGCGGGCTCCAGCTCGACAATATCAATGCGCCGCACCGGATAGCGGGCGACCGCTGCCGCGGTCACGCCCGTCCCCAGGCCAAGCACGAAGACGTCGCGCGGACCGGGATGGAGGAGCATCGGCACGTGCCCGACGATGATCTGGTTGGCCATGTCGCGCGGATAGGTCGAGGCGTCGGTCTTCCCGTTCGATCGGTACACGAGATGGCCGCCGGACTCGTCGACGGAGATCGTGGTATTGATGCCGTCCCGGTAGTAGAGCAACCGCAGCTGGGCGACGCCCCGGGCCAGACCTTCGCTGGTGGCGAACATCGGCGCGAAGAAGCCGGTCCCGATGGCAAAGACCTCACGCGGCCAGGGCGGCAGCGTGACGACGATGGCGAGCGCGGCGAGCGCGGGGGCCTGGAGCAGCCAGCGCCGGCGCCCCCGCAGGGCCACCAGGAGCAGGCTCGCGCCCGCGATCAGGTTGGCGATCACGCCGACGATGATGGTCGCCCGCAGTCCCACGGTCGGGACGAGGACGAAGCCGGCGAGGTAGGCACCGACGACCGTGCCCGCCGTGTTGGCGCCGTAGGCCGTACCGATCGCCCGGCCCACGCGCGCCAGCGCGCCCCCCAGGCTTCCCACCACGGCCGGAAACGTCGCGCCCATCAGCAGGGCGGGGAGGAACGCGATGAGCGCGGCCAGGACGAAGTGAGAGGCGATCTGCCATCCGAAGGCGTCTCGAACAAGAGGGAAGACGCGCATCATCAAGAAGGGCAGGTGTGGCGCGATGAGCAGCGACGCGGCGCCCCCCAACCCCAGGAACAGCTCCATGACGCCGAAGGCCACCAGATGACCGGCCGGATCGAGGCGAAGCCGGCCGTAGAGGGCGCTGCCCAACCCCAGTCCGGCCAGCATGACCACCACCAGGGTGCCGAACGCATACACCGAGGAGCCCATGACCAGCCCCAGCAGCCGCGTCCAGACGATCTCGTACCCAATGGCGGCCAGCCCCGACAGCCCGAATCCCAGCAGCAGGAGCACGAGGGGCGCGCCCTCCACCCCGGCCTCGGGGCCAATGCCCGGGGTTCCGGCGCCGGCCCGGAGGGACGCCCCGTCTGCCGGAGCCACGAGATCACGGGCCTCCGCGCGCCGCCGCCCGGCGTCGAGCAGCAGCGCACCCGCGCCGATGAGCAGATTGACCGCCGCCGCAGCCCCGACCGCGGCTGTGAGCCCAAGGGTGGGCAGCAGACCGTACGTGGCCAGGGCCGCCCCGGCAGCGGCCCCGAGCGTGTTCCAGCCGTAGAGGGCCCCCACTCCCTGGACCGCCTCCCCACGGCCTACGACCCCGCGCGCGAGCAAGGGCACGGTGCCACCCATGAGCGCCGCAGGGGGCAGAATGACCAGCGCGCTCAGCATGAACTGCAGCCCCACGTACAGTCCGGGCCGGCTCTCAAGCCCCGGGTAGGCCGTCAGATAGAGCTGCTCGATCCCCTTGAACGCCCAGGGACTGGCGAGCGCGTAGAGCCCGATCCCGGCTTCGACCAGCCCGTAGATCGCCAGCGCCCACGTGGCGTGCCGGTCGGCCGCCCGGCCCCAGACCCACGCGCCGAGGGCCAGCCCTCCGAGGAACGCCACGAGGACCGTACTGGTGGCCAGCGTGGTGCTTCCGAAGACCAGCACCAGCCGCCGCATCCACACGATCTGATAGACGAGCGAGGCCGCCCCGGACGCCAGGGCCAGGAGCAGCAGAAGCGTCCGCGGTGTTTGTCGCGCGGTCACCGTACGCCGGACGGCCGGCGGGTCCAACGGTTCAGTCCTACAGAGCGATGACAAGGACGACGACCAGAGGGGATGCGGTGGTGATGTGATCGGGCAGCCACCGGTGTGGCATAACGTGAATGGCCTCTCCTCCAGGAAATCACGAGCGCGGCGATCCAGGCCAGCAAATTGTGAAGAGACGCGCCGCGCAAGCTGGAAGAATCCCCTGGTATGGAGCCTGGGTCCGATTGAGAAGCGGTTTCTGGTTGCGTCTGGGCTCCACCACCCTCACGATCCTCAAGGCCGCGCGCGCGGCGTCCCCCGAGCGCACGTGCGCACGTTCCGCGAGCGCCGCCTCTACAAGACGGCGCCGGTCAACCAGAATCTCGTGCTGGCCTACGTGGGCGAGCACGTGCTGGGCATGCCGCGCTCGTACGAGGGGTCTCAGACCGTCTCGGCCGGCTAGTGCCGTTCCAACTATTCGCGCCTAGGAAGGCACCGTGTACGTCGTTCGTGGACAGATTTAGTATCAACAAGTTGGAACGGCACTAGGTCTCCTCCGGTGCTTGGGCCTCACCGCCGCCACGGCGATTCCCCAGCGCGCGCAAGCAACGCCTCCGACTTTTACGACACGTCGATGGAGTGATACAGTGACCGCCAACATTGTGATCTGTCTTTCTCGGGGGAGACCATGAAGCTGCCGGAGCGGGTGAGGATCTGCGAGGTGGGGCCGCGGGATGGATTCCAGATCGAGCCCGAGTTCATCCCGACCGAGCACAAGATCGAGGCGGTCAACCTGCTCGCCGAGGCGGGCCTGCCCCGCATCGAGGTGACCTCCTTCGTGCACCCCAAGGTGGTGCCGCAGCTGCGCGACGCCGAAGAGGTCATGGCCCGGATCCGCCGGCGCCCCGGCACCCGCTACTCCGCCCTGGTGCCCAACGACAAGGGCGCGGTGCGCGCGGTCGACGCCGGCGTGGACGAGATCCACACGGTTGTGTCGGCCAGCGAAAGCCACAACCTCGCCAATGTGAACATGACCATCGCCGAGTCGATCGACAAGCTCCGGGCGGTGATGCAGGTGGCCGAGCGCGCGCGGATACCCGTGGCCTGCGGCATCTCCACGTCGTTCGGCTGCCCGTTCGAGGGCGAGGTGCCGCTCGGCCAGCTCGAGCGCGTCGTCCGGCGCCTGGTGGACATCGGGGCGCGGGCCATCGGCCTCGCCGACACCACCGGCATGGCCAACCCGCGCCAGGTCGCGCGGACGCTCGAGCACCTGATGCCGAGGTCCCCCGGCCTCGAGTGGACGCTCCACACCCACGATACCCGCGCGATGGCCATCCCCAACATCCTGGCCGCGATGGACTGCGGCGTGACCCACTTCGACAGCTCCATCGGCGGCCTCGGCGGCTGCCCGTTCGCGCCGGGCGCCTCCGGCAACGTCTGCACCGAGGACCTCGTGCATTGCCTGCAGGCGATGGGGGTGGAGACCGGCATCGACCTGGACCGGCTGATCGCGGCCTCCCGGCGCGTGCAGGAGATCGTGGGCCGGATGCTGCCGGGCCAGATCGTCAAGGCGGGCAAGTCGGACCGGCGCTACCCCCTGCCCGACGGCGTTGCCGCGCGGCTCCCCAAGGCCGTCTGAATGACCAAGCAGGCGCGGCGCATGCTGGCCATGATGGATCGCGCCACGTCGCTCTGGCACATCCCGGTCATCGGGCGCCCCAAGGGCCGTCTCATCCGCCGCCTGATCGAGCGGCACCGGACCCAGCGCGCCATCGAGATCGGCTCGCTGCTGGGCTACTCGGCGATCCTCATCGCGGGATCACTCCCGCCCCGGGGCCGGCTGACCTGCGTGGAGGTGAACCCCTATCTCGCGAGGTTCGTGAAGAGCAACGTGGCGATTGCCGGGCTCGGCCGGAAGGTCAAGTTGGTGGTGGCCGATGCGCTGCGCGCGATCCCCCTCCTGGGCGGGCGCTTCGACTTCGTCCTCATCGACGCGGCGAAGGAGGATTACCTGGACTACCTCCGCCAGCTCGAGCCGAAGCTGGCGCCGGGCGCCGTCGTCGTGGCCGACAACACCGGGATCTACCGCCGGGACGTCGCCCCCTATCTCGAGCACGTCCGGAACGCGGGCCGCTACACCTCGCGCGCGTACGACTTCGGGGACGACGCGATGGAGGTCAGCATCCTGCGCGGAAGGATCACGTAAGCGGCCGCGGGGCCAGGCCCGTGTACTCCGCGCGCGGCCGGATGAGCCGGTTGTCGGCGTACTGCTCGAGGCTGGTAGCGTGAGGCCGATGATCGTCCTCGACGGCGAGGAGTACCTGACTGTCCACGAGGCGGCGCGTCTACTCGGCGTCAAGCGCGCCACGCTGTACGCCTACGTGAGCCGCGGGGTGCTCCGCAGCTACCGCCAGGGCATCAAGCGCCAACGGCTTTACCGCCGGGCCGAGGTGGAGGCGCTGCTGCGCGTGGCGCCCAGCGGGCGGGGAGCGGACGCGGCCCCCCGGCGGCGGGGACCGCGCGAGATCCCGCTGGCCGAATCCTGGATCAGGGACTGACCGCCGGCGGTTCGTCCGGCAGCGTGATGAAGCTCGCCGCTTACCTCATTCCCGGACGCGATCTTTCCCAGACGGTGGGGCTCGCGCGCCACGCCGAGGCGCTCGGCTACGAGAGCGTCTGGGTCACTCACGGGCTGGGCCGGGACTCGTTCCTCGTCCTGCAGGCGTACGGCGCGGCCACCTCGCGGATCGGGCTGGGCAACGGCGTGGTGCCGATCTATCCGCGCCACCCGGTGGCCATGGCCCAGGCGGCGCTCACGCTGTCGGAGCTGACGGGCGGACGGTTCCGGCTGGGCATCGGCGTGAGTCACCGCGCCACGATGGAGGCGATGCTCGGCGTGCCGCTGCGCGAGCCGCTCGCCGTCATGCGCGAGTACGTCGCCGTCCTGCGCGGCGCGCTGGGGGCCGGCGCCGAGGTCGAGGGCCAGCACTTCCGCGTCCACTGGAGCCTGGCCGTGCCCCAGCGCCCACCGGCGCCGCCGATCTTCCTGGCGGCGCTCTCGCCGAAGATGCTCGAGCTCGCGGGGGAGATCGCCGACGGCGCCGTGCTCTGGCTCACCCCGCCCGCGTATGTCCGCCGGGTGGCCGTGCCCGCCCTGGAGCGCGGCCGGCGCCGGGGCGGCAAGACGCTCGCCGGTTTCGAGATCGTGGCGGCGGTGCCGCTCGCCATCACCGAGGACCCCGCGGGCGCGCTGGCGGCGTTCCGGGCCGAGCTGACCCGCTACCTCGCGCTGCCCTTCTATCGGGCCATGCTCGAGAACGCGGGCCTCGGGGAGGAGCTGGGCGCGTTCGACCGCGGCGGCGAGGTGCCGGAGCCGCTGGCGCAGGCGCTCGGCGCCGTGGGCGATGCCGCCCGCGCGCGGGCCTACGTTCAGACGTATCGGGAGGCGGGCGTCACGCTGCCGGCCGTGCGACCGATCACGTTTCCCGACGCGCCGTGGTACCGCCGCACTCTCGAGCAGGCAGCGGGATGGTAGGGCGAGCCGCAGGGCGGCCGCGGAGCCGGAGGCGAAGCGCGCCCGAGGCGAGCCCATGAATGGCAGAGCGCTGCTGGTGGCGGCGCTCCTGGCCGGCTGCGCCGCGCGGCCGGATGCTCCGCACCGGTTGCCCGCGGATCGGAGCGAGCCGGTCGTGTACGTCGCCCTGGGGGACAGCACGGTGCAGGGCGTGGGCGCCAGCAGCCCCGAGCGCAACTACGTGAGCCGGCTCTACGAGCGCCTGCGCGCGGTCTACCCGCTGGCGCGCGTCGCCAATCTTGGCGTGAGCGGCGCCACCTCCGCGGACGTCGTGGCGGCCCAGCTCCAGCGCGCCGTCGAGGTGCGCCCGCACCTCGTCACGCTCTCGGTCGGCCCCAACGACATCACCCGGGGCGTCCCCGTCCGGCAGTACGAGCGCAACATCGACGCCATTCTGGCGGCACTGACGCGGGAGACCCGCGCGGTAGTGGTCGTGAACCTCCTGCCCGACCTGGCGGTCACGCGGCGGTTCCGGGGCAGCCCGCAGGAGGGTGCGGTCGGGAGGCTCACCGTGCAGTTCAACGACGCGCTCCGCAGCCGGGCCCGCCAGCACGGTGTCGAGCCGGTGGATCTCTACTCGGCCAGCCACGAAGAGGTACCGAGACGCCCGGAGCTGCTCGCCACCGACGGCTATCATCCGTCCGACGCGGGCTACGCGCGCTGGGCCGAGCTGATGTGGCGGGGCATCGAGAAGAGAATCGCCCACGGCGGATGAGCGCGTGCTGCTGCACTCCCCACGACCACGCCTGACCGGCCGCGCGACCGGACCCGGGGCGGGAGAAATTCTCGCCGGAGAACATCCATGAGTGATCTGCTGACTTACGATGCCCTGATCGCGCTGGTGACGTTGACGGCGATGGAGATCGTGCTCGGCATCGATAACCTCGTCTTCATCACCATCCTGACCGGCAAGCTCCCCCCGGCCCGGCGCTCGCTGGGGCGCCGCATCGGACTCGGGCTGGCGCTCGGCATGCGCATTGCGTTGCTCCTCACGATCACCTGGATCATGGGGTTGACGACGCCCCTCTTCCGCCCGCTCGGCCACCCCGTCTCCGGGCGCGACCTGATCCTCATGGGCGGCGGCCTCTTCCTGATCTTCAAGGCCACCCGCGAGGTCTACGAGAAGCTGGAGGTGCCGCAGGAGGAGGCGGCGTCCACCTCGGGCGGGCGGGCGACGCTCGGCGCCGTGCTCATCCAGATCATGCTGATCGACGTCGTCTTCTCGCTGGATTCGGTCATCACGGCGGTGGGTATGGCCGACCACGTCGTCGTGATGGTGACGGCGATGGTCATCGCGATGGTGATCATGATCGTCGCGATCAACGGAGTGGGCCGCTTCATCGAGCGCCATCCCAGTATCAAGATGCTGGCCCTCGCCTTCCTCCTCCTGATCGGCGTGATGCTGGTGGCCGAGGGCATGGGGCGCCACGTCGAGAAGGGCTACATCTACGTGGCCATGGCTTTCTCGCTCTTCGTCGAGCTCCTGAACATGCGGTACCAGAAGCGCCGCCGGCCCGGGAGGCTGCACCGGCGCTCCGAGGGCGAGCGCGGTTAGATCGCAGGCTGGTCCTGGCCCTGCCCCTCTGCCCGGGCGGCCGCCAGAAACGCCTCGATCTGGTGCGGCAGGCCGAACACGCTGATCCGATCGCCCGGCCGCAGGAGGGTCTCCGCCTCCGGGCTCAGGACGACGTCGCCGTTCGCCCGGACGATCCGCACGACCGTCACCCCGAACCGCTCCCTCAGCCGCGCCTCCCGCAGCGGCTGGTCCGCGAAGCTGTCCGAGCCCAGCGTCAGCTCGCGCACCGTGGGCCACCCCTGCCGTGTCTCGCGTCCGGGGGCGCCGCTGATGGCGTCTCTGAGGCATTCGAGATAGGCGACCAGGCTCTGCTTCGGCAGCGGGAGGTGGCCGAGTCCGCGACGGATCAGAGTCAGCCCGGCCTCCAGCTCGGGCTGGATCACCTCGGTCGCTCCGGCGGCGAGGAGGGGGGCGTGGGCCTCGCGGTGATGGACACGCGCGAGGATCGGGACCTGGGGGTTGAGCGCCCGGGTGGCGAGGACGGCCAGGCGCGCGTGGTCGTCCTCGGGAATGGTGACGAGCACCAGCGCGGCCCGGGCCACGCGGGCAGCCTCCTGGACCCGCCGCTGCGCCGCGTCGCCGAAGAGGCACGGAATGCCCCGGGCGCGCAGGCCCTTGACGATGTCCAGATCCATCTCGACGACGACATAGGGTAAACGGAAGGTCTCCAGGGCCTCGCCGACCGCGCTCCCGACGCGCCCAAAGCCGCAGAGGACGACGTGGTCCCGCAGATCTCCGGCCTCGGGCAGCGCCGGCTGCGGCGGTCGGGCCAGGCGCGCGCGGCCGATCCATTCGGTCGCGTACCGGACCAGGAGCGCGTTGACCAGGATGGTCAGCAGGGACGCGGCCAGCGTCGCGTTGTAGACGTCGCGGCCGACGTGCCCCGCCCGCCGGGCGACCTCCACCAGGATGAAGGAGAACTCCCCGATCTGCGTGAGCCCCACCCCGACGAGCAGGGCGGTCCACAGCGGGCGGCGGAACAGCCAGACGACCGCCGTCCAGATCACCAGCTTGCCGACGACGATGAGCCCCACCATGACGCCCAGCAGCGGCAGGTTCGACAGCAGGGTCCCGGGATCGATGAGGGCGCCGATCGTCACGAAGAAGAACGCGACGAAGACGTCGCGCAGCGGCAGCAGTCGGGCCAGCGTCTCGTGGGCGAAGTCGGACTCGCTGATCAGCAACCCCGCCAGGAACGCGCCCAGGGCCAGGGACAGGCCGACCGCCTGGGTCAACGCCGCCGTGCCCAGGCCGATGGCCAGCGCGACCAGGAGGAACAGCTCCTGGTTGTGGGTCCGGGCCACGCGCGTCATGAGGTGGGGCACGACCCGGGCGGCCAGGAACCAGAACGGGATCAGGATGAGGCCGGCCTTGCCCAGGGCGACCGCGATGGCGACGAGGCGCTCGCCTTCGAGCGCCAACTCCGGGATGAGGACGGTGAGGACGACGACGGCGAGGTCTTCGACCAGCGTGATCCCGATCATGACCCGCCCGTGGCGGGAATGGAGCTCGCCTCGATCGAGCAGCAGGCGGGCCAGGACCATCGTGCTGGCCACCGAGACCACGATGCCCACGATCGCCCCCTGCAGCGGCGGCCAGCCGAGGGCGACGCCGACGCCCATCCCAAGGCCCACGCACAGCACGATCCCCAGCGGGCCGCCGAGGACGGCCACCCATTTCACGCGGAGCAAATCTTGAAGGCTGAACTCGAGCCCCACGGAAAACATCAGCAGGACCACACCGATCTCGGCGAACAGCTCGAAGGTGCGGATGTCGGTGACCGAGGGCCCCGGCGTGAGGGGGCTGACGAGAATGCCGCCCAGCACGTAGCCGAGGATCAGGGGCTGGCGCGTGAGCCACGCGATGGACCCCCCCAGGACGGCGGCCACGAACACGTAGGCCAGATCGCGGAAGAAGACGGGGTCGGTGACCATGGCGACCTGGTGAAGGCCTCGCTTTCCTGATCAGCGCCTGCCCATGATAGCGCAGACCTTACAGCCTTTCGGCCGCGGGATGGGTCGTGTAAGGTGCTGTATGGAATGCTCCTCGACCTCCGCCTGGCCCCGATGGCGGGCGTGACGAACGCGCCCTTCCGGCTGATCGCCCGCGAGTGCGGCGCCGGCCCGCTCACCAGCGAGGAGATCGACGCCCGGGCCCTCATCGAGGGCAACGAGCGCACGCGCGTCCTGGCCCAGTACTTGCCGGAAGAGCACCCGATCGCGTTTCAACTCCTGGGCGGCGATCCCGACGTCGTGGCCGAGGCCGCCCGCCGGCTCGAGGCCGCCGGCGCCGATGCGATCGACCTCAACATGGGCTGCCCGGTGCCCAAGATCGTCGCCAAGGGTCACGGCGCGGCGCTGATGCGCGACGGGCTGCGCGCCGGCGTCATCTTCCGGACCGTGCGCAAGGCGGTCGGCGTGCCCTTCACGATCAAGATCCGCGGAGGCTGGGACGACCGCACCGTCAACGCCGTGGAGATCGCGCAGATCGCCGAGAGCGAGGGAATCGACGGCATCACCGTCCACCCGCGCACGCGCTCCCAGCAGTACACGGGCCGGGCCCCCTGGGAGATCATCGCCAGCGTCGTGGACGCCGTGCGGGTGCCGGTGATCGGCAACGGGGACGTCCGCAGCCATGAGGACGCGGCGGCCATGATCCGCGCGACGGGTTGCGCCGCCGCCATGATCGGTCGTGGCGCCCTGGGGGCGCCCTGGATCTTCAGGGCCGGGAGCGTCTCGCGGGACGAGCGCGCCCGGATCATCCGGCGTCACTCGAAGCTGATCGAGGCCCACCTGCCCGAGCGGCTGGCGCTCGCCCAGCTCCGCAAGCACCTCGCCTGGTACTCGACCGGCCTGCCCTGCGGCGCGCGGCTGCGCCCGGCGCTCTTCCAGGCGCCCGACGCCGCCGGGATTCAAGCGCTCTTCTGGGAGGCCTGGTGAGGCAGCTCTACTTCGAGGACTTCACGCTCGGCGACCGCTTCCGCAGCCCGTCCAAGACGCTCACCGACGCCCATTTTCTCTTTTTCGCCGGCATGACCGGCGACGCCCATCCGATCCACTACGACGACGAGTACGCCCGGAAGACCCGGTTCGGCCGGCGCCTCGCCCACGGGCTGCTCCTCACCTCCCTGGGCGCGGTGGGCGCCTCGACGCTGGGGCCGCTGATCGAGGACTCGATCGTCACCTTCGTGGAGCAGTCGTCCCGCTTCGTGGCCCCGGCGTTCATCGGTGACACCATCCTTCCCGAGCACGAAGTCACCGCCCTGGAGCGCAAGCGGTCGGCCGGACTCGTCACGCTGCGGGTCACGCTGACGAACCAGCGTGGCGAGCTGGTTCTGGAGGGGCAGCACCGCTACCTGATCGCCTACCGCCCGGCCGCGTGACATGACGAACCGGAAGCTCGACGTCGGCTGCGGCACCCTGGACGAGTCCAAGCGCGCACGCTATCGCCGTTACGGACTCAACCCTGACGAGTACATCGGCGTCGACCACGCGCGCATCCCCGGGGTCTCGGTCGTCGCCGATCTCGACCGGTCGCTTCCCTTCGCCGACAAGAGCGTGGACGAGATCGTGGCGGTGCACCTCCTGGAACACGTCCGGGACCTCGAACACACCATGCGGGAGTTCCACCGGATTCTGAAGCCCGGTGGCCCCTTGCGCGCGTGGGTGCCGCACTGCTTCAGCGCGATCGCCTTCGGCGACACCACTCACCGGCGGTTCTTTGCCTACGATAGCCTCTCCCAGTTCGATTCACGCCACCCCACCGGCTACTACTACGACTTCCACTTCGAGTTCGTGCTGTCGCGAATGCAGGTGTTCCGGCGGTGGTACAAGCCTCGGCTCCTCGATCGGATCCTCGAAGCGATCATCAACAAGAATCAGTCGCGGGGACAACGGTTCCTGAAGGTCCTGCCCTACAAGGAGTGGGAGATCTACTTCCACCTCCGCAAGCCCGTCGGAGGGATGAGTCAGTCCGACCGCCCGCGCGCGGCGATGTCCCAGACCGCCTCGACCTCGGGCCCGCGCACCGCGTAGACGCGGTCGTAGAGGTTGAAGGTGGGGTCGCAGTGCGGCGGGAAGAACTCGATCCGCTCGCCCAGGCGGGGCGGGCGCGAGGGGTCGGTGATCGTCAGCCGACCGTGCTCGTCGCCGGCAAAGCCGTAGCTGATCCCCGGGCGCTCGACCGGCTCGGGCGGGAACGGCTTATCGGTGGAAAACGCCTTGAGGCCGGCGTCCACCATCGCGCGGTCCGCGGTGGGCACGCTCACGACGGTGGCCACGACGGTCAGCGCCATCTCGAAGCCCGTGAAGGCGTCGCTCTCGCGCCCGCCGATTCGCCGGTAGTCGAGATCCATCACGCAGTAGGAGCCGGCCTGCAGCTCGGTGAGCCCGTCCAGCTCCACGTCGATGTCGTAGGTGCCCGTCGAGCCCCCGGCCACGATCTCCACGGGCAGGCCCGCCGACTCGAAGAGCCGCCGCGTCTCCAGCAGGGCCGCCAAGGCCACGTGCGAAGCGTCCCGACGCGCCTTCCAGCCCACGACGTGCGCGCACTGCCCAGCATAGCCCTGGAGCCCGCGCAGCCGGAGGGACGGGTGGGCGGCCACCAGGCGTCCCAGGGCCAGGGCGGGCGGGCCGGGCTGGGCGCCGGTGCGGCGGCCGCCGACGTCCACGTCGACCAGCACGTCGACCACACGGCCCTCCGCCCCGGCGGCGCGTCCCAGATCGGCGACGTTCCGCGCGTCGTCCACGACGACCAGCGTGTCCGGCGCCTCGGCCAGCAGGCGCAGCAGCCGGCGGATGGACGGGGGCGCGACGATCTCGGTGGTGATGAGCAGGCCGCGGATGCCCGCGCCGGCCATCACCTCGGCCTCGCCCAGCTTGGCGCAGGCCACGCCGAGGGCGCCGGCGGTGATCTGCCGCCGGGCGATCTCGGGACAGCGATGCGTCTTGGCGTGCGGGCGCAGGTGCTTGCCCGCCGCCCGCACGTGCGAGGCCATGCGCGCAAGGTTGCGCTCGAAGCGGTCGAGGTCGAGCAGCAACGCGGGGGTCGGGATGCCGTCGCGGGTCATGATCGGGCGCTTACTCTATCACGCACGGGGCCGCGTGCGGCCTCGCCCACGGCCGCCCGGAGGCTCGCACGACCTCTCGTATACTCGCCTCGGACGGGCAGGGCCCGTCCTGCGGCTCGCACCACCTCACTCAGGCTCGCCTCGGACGGGCAGGGCCCGTCCTGCGGCTCGCACCACCTCACTCAGGCTCGCCTCGGACGGGCAGGGCCCGTCCTGCGGCTCGCACCACCATGCTAAACTCGCGCTATGTCCGGACGGCCCTTTCTCCAGATTCCCGGTCCCACGCTCGTCCCCGACCGGATCGTGCGCGCCATGTCGCAGCCGATCATCGATCACCGGGGTCCGAAGTTCGAGGCGCTCGTGCACGAGTGCCTCGAAGGCCTCAAGGGGATCTTCCAGACCGAGCGCGGGCGCATCGCCCTCTATCCCGGCTCCGGCACCGGCGCCTGGGAGGCGACCCTCGTCAACACGCTCTCGCCCGGGGACCGCGTGCTGGCCTGCGTCAACGGCTTCTTCTCGACGGGCTTCGCGAAGACGGCTGCCGCCTTCGGGGTCGACGTGGAGCGGATCGAAGTGCCGTACGGCGCCGGCGTGGCCGCGGCTCAGGTGGAGGCACGCCTGCGCGCCGACGAGGCGCGCGAGATCCGCGCCGTGCTCGTGGTCCACAACGAGACCTCCACCGGCGTCACGTCGAACGTCGCCGCCGTGCGCGCGGCGATGGACCGCGTGGGCCACCCGGCGCTCCTGCTCGTGGACACCGTCTCCTCGCTGGCGTCCATCGACTTCCGCTTCGACGCCTGGGGCGTGGACGTGGCGCTGACCGGCCCCCAGAAGGGTCTCATGCTGCCGCCGGGCATGGCGATCCTGGCCGTGAGCGAGCGCGCCGTCACCGCCAGCGAGAAGGCCACGTGCCCGCGCTCGTACTGGGACTGGCAGCCGGTGTTCGAGCGCAACCGCCGCGGGCAGTTTCCCTACACGCCGGCGACCGCGCTGCTGTTCGGCCTTCGCGAGGCGATCGCCATGATCGACGAGGAGGGCCTGCCCCAGGTCTTCGCCCGCCACGCGCGGCTGGCCGAGGCGTGCCGACGCGCGGTGCGCGCCTGGGGGCTCCCGCTGCTCTGCCGCGATCCCGCCGAGTACTCCAACACGCTCACGGCCGTGGTGATGCCGCCGGGCTACGACTCCGACGCGTTCGTCGCCCAGGCCTACCGCCGGGTGAACCTCTCGCTCGGCGTCGGCCTGGGTGACGTCAAGGGCAAGGCCTTCCGCATCGGCCACCTCGGTAGCCTCAACGAGCTTGATCTGCTCGGCGGGCTGGCCGGGGTGGAGATGATGCTGAAGGAGTTCGGCGTGCCCGTGAAGCTCGGCGCCGGGCTCGGCGCCGCCGAGGAGTTCCTGCTCAGCTGATCTACGGAGCGTGACCCCGCGCCCCCGTCATCGGGGCGGGAGCGCGCGCAGCAGATTGCGCTGCTGGATGCCGCTGCTGACGGCGGGATCGAGGTCGGGACGGCGCGGGCCGGGCCGGACGCCCTCGCGGACCAGAGCATCCCGGCGCTGCTCGGCCTCCATCTCCACCACCGCCCGCCCGACGTCCTGGGTCACCACCTGCACGTTGGGCCGGGGATGGACGACGAACCGCCTTCGTTTCAGCTCGGTCTGAAGATCGGTGCGCCCCGGCTCCGAGGCGCTCTGCGCCCCGGCCTCGACGGCGAGCCATCCGATCGAGAGCACGACGGTCACTGCGAGCCACCACCGCATCACGGCACCCTCCTGCTGTCAGCCTACACCCGCCCGTCAACTCACGCTGACGTCGTCGCCGAGCACCCGCGCCGATGCCACGGCCGCGAGCCGCTTCCTCGCGGATAGGGAGTCCGCGGGGATCATGGCTTGTGAAGATCCGCCCGCCCGACGTAGACTCCGCGCGATGCCGGAATCGCTGCCCGAGCACCGGGTGAAGGCCCGCAACACGTCGGGCACGGGCGAGAACAAGATCCACGACGACGCGGTGGCCCGCCGCTACGGTTTCCGCGGCGGCCTCGTCCCCGGCGTCACCCTCTATGCCTACCTCACCCAGCCGCTCGTGGCCACGCTGGGAGCGCCGTGGCTCGCGCGCGGCACCGCCAGCGTTCGCTTCGTGCAACCCGTGCTGGATGGCGAGGAGGTGACCGTGACGGGCGCGATCACCGCGCGCGACCCCAGCGGCGTCACCGCGAGCCTGGCGGCCGCGACGGCGGCGTCGGACGAGTGCGCGGTGGCGACGGCGATGCTGCCGGCGAGGCTGCCGACGCCGGTGAACATCGCGCTCTACGGCGCGGCGCCGCTCCCCGCCGAGCGGCCGCCGGTGAGCCGGGCGCTGCTGGAGCGTCCGGGGCTGCTCGGCACGCCCGAGGCGCTGTACGACGAGGAGCGCGCCGCCACGTTTCTCGACGGCGCGGCGGACCCGCTGCGTCTCTATCGCGGGCCCGAGGGGTGGGCGCATCCGGCCTTCTTCCTCGACCAGGCCAACCGCGCCCTCGACCGCAACGTGCGCCTCGGCCTCTGGATCCACGTGTCGAGCCGTATCCGCCACCTCGGTGGCGCCCGCGTCGGCGAACGGCTGGAGACACGCGGGCGCGTCCGCTCCCTCTACGAGAAGAAGGGCCGCGAGTACGTCGAGCTGGACCTCCTCATCGTCGCCGGACCCGCCGCCCGGCCCGTCGCCCACGTGCTGCACACGGCGATCTATCGACTGCCGCCGCCCTAGGCGGTTGCCCGGGCGCTGCCAGCGTGGTAGAAGCGTTCGAGCGCCGGCTTCGCCGGCACCATCGGATTCGGAGGGCCGTTGAGGGCCCTCCGTTGAAAGATATGGGCATTCGTCCCAGGAGGCCCCGATGGATCTGAACTACTCGCCCGAGGACCGCGCCTTCCAGGCCGAAGTGCGGCGGTGGTTCGAGACCAACCTTCCGCGCCACGAGCTCAGGACGCCCGACGAGCGCAAGACGTGGCACCGCACGCTCCACGACGCGGGCTACGTGGGGATGGGCTGGCCCCGCCAGTACGGGGGCGGGGGCGCCACGCCGATGCAGCAGGCCATCGTCGCCGACGAGATGGCGCGCGTGAACGCGCCTCCCACCATCAACGGCCTCGGCATCGGGATCGTCGGGCCGACGATCATCGTCCACGGCACCGAGGCGCAGAAGCAACGCTACCTCAAGAAGATCCTGGCGGCCGAGGAGCTGTGGTGCCAGCTCTACTCCGAGCCCAACGCGGGCTCGGATCTGGCCAGCCTCAAGACGCGGGCCGAGGACAAGGGCGAGCGTTTCGAGGTAACCGGGCAGAAGATCTGGACCAGCGGCGGCCTGATCGCCGACTGGGGGCTCCTGCTCGCCCGCACGGACTCGACGGTGCCCAAGCACAAGGGCATTTCGTGCTTCCTCCTCACCATGCGCCAGCCGGGCGTGGAGGTGCGCCCGCTCAGGCAGATCACCGGCAGCGCCCAGTTCTCGGAAGTGTTCATGACCCAGGCCCGGGTCGAGAAATCCGACCTGATCGGGCGGCTCGGCCAGGGCTGGGAGATCGCGCAGACGACGCTCTCGTACGAGCGCGGCGGCAACTCGCTGGCCCGCGTCACCCGCTACGCCTCCGCCTTGAACCAGCTGGTGAAGGCGGCCCGGGAGCTCTCCCGAGGCGGCCGGCCGCTCATCGACGATCCGCTGGTCCGGAGCAGGCTGGGCCGCATCTACGCCGAGCTGGAGGTGCAGCGCTACGCCGCGCTGCGCGTGCTGAGCGCGCTCCAGAAGGGCGAGGCGCCGGGGCCGGCCTCCTCGATCACCAAGCTCTCCTACAGCGAGTTCGAGAAGCGGATGCACGAGCTGGCCCAGGAGATCCTGGGTCCCTGGGGCCAGGTCACGGCGGGCGCGCCCGACGATTTCTCGGAGGTGGACACGTCCTCCGGCGAGCCCGGGACCTGGGCCACGGCCTTCCTCTGGTCGCGGGCGGGGACCATCTACGCCGGCTCCTCGGAGATTCAGAAGAACGTCATCGGCGAGCGCGTCCTCGGGCTGCCCAAGGAGCCGCGCGCCGACAGGACCAAGGCCTGATGAACTTCGCCTTCAACCAGGACCAGCAGCTCCTCAAGAACTCGGCCCGCGCCTTCCTCGACGAGCACTGCAAGTCCGCTCTGGTCCGCGCCCTGGGGGACGACCCCCGGGGCGAGAGCGAGGCGATGTGGAAGGACATGGCCCAGCTCGGCTGGCTCGGGCTGTCGCTGCCCGAGACGTATGGCGGCAGCGGGCTCGGCATGGTCGAGACCGCCATCGTCCTCGAGGAGATGGGGCGGGCGGCATATCCCGGCCCCTACTTCCCCACGATGCTCGCCGCCGGCGCTGTCGCCCTCGCCGGGGGCGCCGAGCAGAAGAGCCGGTGGCTGCCGGCGATCGCGACGGGGAGCGCGCGGGCAACCGTCGCCTTCCTCGACGCCCAGCTCGACTGGGAGCCGAGCGCGCCGGCGACGCGGGCCGACAAGACGGCCAGCGGCTGGACGCTCACGGGCACCAAACACTTCGTGCCGTGGGCCCACGTGGCCGACGTGCTGCTGGTGCCCGCCCGTGCGCCGGAGGGCCTCTCGCTTTTCCTGGTGGATCCCTCGGCGCCGGGCCTCAAGCTCACACCGGTCACCGGCATAGATCTGGGAGCGCGCTGGACCTCGCTCGCGCTGGACGGCGTGCCCGTCCGCGCGGATGCCCTGCTCGGCGAATCCGGCCAGGCGGCGGCGCTGCTGGCGCGACTGCTCCGGCGGGGGGCGGTGGGCGCGGCCGCCGAGATGCTGGGCGCCGCCCGCCGCTGCCTCGACATGAGCGTCGCCTACGCGAAGGTGCGCGAGCAGTTCGGCCAGCCCATCGGCGCCTTCCAGGCGATCCGCCACCGGTGCGCCGAGATGCTCCTGGAGGTCGAGAACTCGCACGCGGCGACCTACTACGCCGCCTGGGCGATCGACGCGCGCGCCGAGGACGAAGCGCTGGCCGCGTCGGTGGCCAAGGCCTACGTCGGGGAGGCGGCGCGGAAGGTGTGCGGCGAGGCGATCCAGGTGCACGGCGGCATCGGCTTCACCTGGGAGTACGACCTGCACATGTACTTCAAGCGGGCCAAGGCGCTCGAGGCCCAGTACGGCGACGCCGAGTACCACCGCGAGCTGGTCCTCGACCACGTCGCGAAGTAAGGGCGGCGTTCCCGTGACGCCGGGCCCGACCCCGCTCGACGGCATCCGCGTCGTCGACCTGACGAGCTACATCGCCGGCTCCTACGGGGCGATGATGCTGGCCGACCTCGGCGCGGCCGTCGTGAAGGTGGAGGCACTGGAGGGCGACTCGTTCCGCGAGCTGCCCGGCTTCTTCGGCTGGAATCGCGGCAAGCGCTCGATCGCGCTCAACCTCAAGACCGCCGAGGGCCGCGAGATCGTCGAGCGCCTGGCCCGCGAGGGCGACGTGGTGATGGAGAACTGGCGCCCCGGCGTCGCCGATCGTCTCGGCGTCGGCCACGAGCACCTGCGGGCGCTCAACCCCCGATTGATCTACTGCTCGGTGACCGCCTTCGGCTCCACCGGCCCCTACGCCGACCGGCCGGGCTTCGACCCGCTGCTCCAGGCCCTCGGCGGGCTCATGACGCTGCAGGGCTTCGGCGGCCCGCCCCAGTATCTACGGACCGCGCCGACCGACTACTACACGGCGGCCATCGCGACCCAGGCCATCCTGGCCGCGCTGTTCGTGCGCGAGCGCACCGGGCGCGGCCAGCGGATCGAGACGTCGCTGCTGCAGGGGGTCATGGCGCTGCAGTCCGGGATCGTCATGGATTACCCGACCAAGCCGACGCTGATCCGCGAGAACCCGACCTACCGGCTCTACGAGGGGAGCGACGGGGCGTGGTTCTTCGTGGCGTGCGGCAACCAGTCGTTCTGGGTGAAGCTCTGCAAGGCGCTCGGCATGGAGGAGTTCGCCGACGACGCGCGCTTCGGCTCGTGGCTGCTGCGCCTGCGCAACAACCAGGACCTGCTGCCGATCATCGAGAAGCGCTTCGGCGAGAAGACACGCGCCGAGTGGCTGGAGATCCTGGCCGCCCACGACATCCCCGCCGCGCCGGTGAAGACGGTGCTGGAGTTCATGGACGATCCGGCCGTGAAACACCACGACATGGTGCACGAGTACGACCATCCCGACGTCGGCCGCCTGCGCCTCATGGGCCAGCCGCTCGTCTTCGCCGACACCCCCACCCGTGACCCCGGTCCCCCGCCCACGCTC
>DASYUQ010000231.1 GCA_036001065.1 Candidatus Methylomirabilota bacterium | reverse complement strand
CCGTCCACCTGGAAGCTCGCGAACGGCACCGGCCGCGACTCGTCGGTGATGTCGACGAACCACAGGAAGGAGGGGGACGACGGCCGGAGCCGCACCACGTCCTCGTCGGCCACGAGCAGCACGCGCCGGCCCCTGAGCGGGAAGGGGACGGGCAGCGCGGTGTGCGTGGGGCATGCGAACGGCGGGCTCCAGTCCAGTCCCGAGATCATCCGCGGCTTGGTCATCTCCTCGATGTCGAGGATCACGAAGCCCCCGTGCCAGTAGCTCACGTAGAGGCGGTTGCCCAGTCGGATCGGATGGTGACAGCGATGGTCGCGCCCCTTCCACGCGGGCACCTCGCCCCCCGCGGCCCACTGCCCGGGCATCCACCACCGCCCGACCTCCTCCGGGCGCTCGGGGTCCTTGAGGTCGAGGATCATCACGATGTTCCCGAGGTAGCCGTCGAGCTCGGGGGAGGCGTAGGCGTAGCGGCCGTCGAAGGTGAAGCGATGCATGCCGCGCGCGAGCCACGTCGTGATCCGGCGGGGGGCACTCGGTCGGGAAACGTCGTAGATGTCGAATCCGCCCGGGAAGTCCGCGGGCGGCGGCCCCGGCGGGTGGACCTCCCGGTTCACGAGCATCACGTCGTCGTCGACCCGCACCTTGTGCGAATGGATACCCTTCGGGATCGTGAGCTCGGCCAGCCGGTGGGGCCGGGCGGGATCGCTGACGTCGACGATGGTCGTGCCGTGGGGCGCCGCCATGTGGGCGATGTACGCGACGTTTCCCCGGACGACGACCTGACCACCGCCGGGGCAGTCGAAGTAACCGACTTCCTTCACACCGTTCGCCTGACTCACGCTGTCCTCCCTGCCTGTCCTGGTGCGGCGCGGTCGAAGGCCGCGGGGCGCCTCGCCGTTGTACCACGAGCGGCACTCCGATCTCCAGGGCGCAGGATCGTACCCTGCCGGGCTCGATTTAGCGAGCCATCTGAAATATCATCGGCGACGTTGCTCAACCGGGGACATCGTTCGATGGAACGTGACGGGTGCACGTAACGGGCAAAACCTTCAAAGGCCGCTACGTCGACTCAGTCGCGCTCATGCGCATCGCCGATGAGACGCGCCGGGTGCCCGGCGTCTCGTCGGCGGCGCTGGTGCTGGCGACGGCGGCGAATCGGCAGGCCCTCGTCGAGGCCGGGTTGTGGGCCCCCGGGGCCGAGGGCCCGGGGCCCGACGATCTGATCATCGCGGTCTCCGCCGAGAGCGAGGCCGCCGCCCGCGCCGGACTCGAGCGGGCCGAGGCGCTCCTGGCGACCCGCCGGCCCCGCGCGGCGCCCGCCGCTGCCGAGAGCCCGCGCTCCCTCACCGCGGGAGCGCGGGGGGCGGGGGACGCCAACCTGGCGGTCGTCTCCGTGCCGGGACGCTACGCGGTCGCCGAGGCGCATCAGGCCCTCTCCGCCGGTCTCCACGTCTTCGTCTTCAGCGATGGCGTGGACGTCGCCGACGAGGCGCAGCTCAAGCGACGCGCGCGCGCCCGCGGGCTCCTGCTGATGGGACCGGAGTGCGGGACGAGCATCATCAACGGAGTCGGGGTGGGATTCGCCAACGCCGTGCGGCGCGGCGCCGTCGGGCTGGTCGGGGCCTCGGGCACCGGCCTCCAGGAGGTGACCACGCTGGTCCATCGCCTGGGCGCGGGCGTGTCGCACGCGATCGGCACGGGGGGACGCGATCTTCAGGCCGCGGTCGGCGGCGTCACCACGCTCCAGGCGCTCGAGCTCCTGGGCGCAGACCCTCGTACGCGCGCGATCGTGATCGTGTCCAAGCCGGCCGACGATGTCATCGCCGGGGCGGTCCTCGAGGCAGCCTCGGACCTCGGAAAGCCCGTCGTCGCGTGCCTGCTCGGCTGGCGAGGGAAGGTTCCCGCGGGCGTGCGGGCGGCCCTGACCCTCGAGGACGCGGCGCTCGCCGCCCTCGCCGCCCTCGGCATGGAAGCGCGGCCACTCGCGGGACCGAAATCCACGAGCCGTCCCCGCGGTGCGAAATCACGCCCCTCGTCTCGCCGGGGGGGCGTCCACGGCCTCTACACGGGCGGGACACTGGCCGAGGAGGCGCGGGCGGTGGTCGGCGATGCCGCCGGCCGCTTCGTGGATTTCGGTGCTCCCCAGTACACCCGGGGACGGCCTCACCCGATGATCGATCCGGAGCTCCGCAACCGGGCCATCGCTGCGACCGGAGACGATCCCAGCGCCGCCGTGCTGCTGCTCGACGTCGTCCTCGGCCACTGCGCTCATCCCGACCCGGCCGGCGCCGCGGCCCCGGGGATCGGGGAAGCCCGGGCCCGGGCCCGGCAGGGCCGGCGGCAGCTCCACGTGGTGGCCCACGTGGTGGGGACCGAGGAGGATCCGCAGCGCCTCGCGGCGCAGGAGCGAACGCTGCGGGAGCTCGACGTGATCGTCTGTCCGAGCAACCGGCTGGCGGCCGCGACGGCGCGCGAGCTGGCGCGGGGACGCGATGAGCGCTGAGCGGGGCCTGCTCGACCGCGATGTGGTGGCCGTGTCCGCCGGGCCCGATCTCTTCGCCGATGCCCTCGCCAGCCAGGGGGCGCGGGTGACGCGGGTCGACTGGCATCCCCCGGCCATGGAGCGTGAGCTGGCCGCGCTCTGGCGCGACGATGTCGACGCAGCGAATCGCGAGGCGCTCGCTCGCCTGCTCTCCGCCCATCAGGTGCTGATCGACGTCCGCCCGGCCATCGAGGTCATTCCGGGCATGGCCCGCGACCTGATCCTCCACGCCGGACCGCCGATCGAGTGGACGCGCATGAGCGGCCCCCTCCGCGGCGCCCTCGTCGGCGCCCTGCTCTACGAGGGACTGGCCTCGACGCCGGACGACGCCGCGCGGCTGGCGGCCGCGGGCGGCGTGCGATTCGACCCCTGTCACCATCACGCCGCCGTGGGGCCGATGGCGGGCGTCACGACGGCCTCGATGCCGGTCTTCGTCGTCGAGAACCGCGCGCGTGGCAACCGCGCCTACTCCACCCTCAACGAGGGCCTGGGCAAGGTCCTGCGCTACGGCGCCTTCGCTCCCGAGGTGATCGAGCGCCTCCACTGGTTCCGCGACATTCTGGGGCCGGCCCTCGGCGAGGCGATCCGGCGCACCGGCGGCGTGGACGTGCGGGCGCTGATCGCCCAGGCCCTCCAGATGGGCGACGAGTGCCACAACCGGAATCGCGCCGCCTCGGCCCTGCTCATCAAGGCGCTGGCGCCTCACCTGGCGTCGCTCGACCTGCCGCCGGCCGAGCGGGCGCGCCTCCTGGCCTTCGCGGCGGGCAACGACCACTTCTTCCTGAACGTCGGCATGGCCGCCTGCAAGGCCGCCGCGGACGCGGCCCACGGCGTTCCGCGCTCGAGCCTGGTGACGACGATGGCCCGCAACGGGACGCAGTTCGGCATCCGCGTCAGCGGGCTCGGCGATCGGTGGTTCACGGCGGAGGCCCAGACGCCGGTCGGCCTCTACTTCGCGGGCTTCGGCGCCGCCGACGCCAACCCGGACATCGGCGACAGCGCGATCACCGAGACGGCCGGGATCGGCGGCTTCGCCATGGGCGCGGCGCCGGCCATCGTCGAGTTCGTGGGCGGCACGCCCGCCGATGCGCTCCGCTCCACGCGGCTCATGTACGAGATCACGCTCGGCGAGAACACCGCCTATCGCCTGCCCCCTCTCGACTTCCGCGGGACCCCCACCGGGATCGACGTGCGGCTGGTGATGCAGACGGGGATCCTGCCCCAGATCAACACCGGCATCGCCCATCGGGAGGCCGGCATCGGTCAGATCGGCGCGGGGCTCGTCAAGCCGCCCCGCGCCTGCTTCGAATCGGCCCTGCGCGCCCTGGCCGCGGAGCGCCATGGTGACTGAGCCCGGACCGTGCTTCCGCGTCGGCGTCGACACGGGCGGCACGTTCACCGACGTCGTCGCCCTCAACGAGGCGACCGGCGATGTCGTGACCACGAAGACGCCGTCGACGCCGCACGATCCCGCGTTGGCGGTGCAGGAGGGGATCCGCAAGGTCCTCCGCCTGGCCGGGGCCGGCACGGTGGCGGCCGTGTGCCACGGGACGACGGTCGCCACCAACGCGGTCCTGGAGGAGCGCTTCGACGACCTCGGCCTGGCGACGACGGAAGGCTTCCGCCATGTGCTGGAGATCGCGCGGCAGTCGGTGCCCCGGGGCTACGGGAACTCCTACTTCTGGGTGAAGCCCGAGCGGATCGTTCCACTCCACCGCGTCCGCGAGGTGCCCGGGCGCATGACCGTCGACGGCGAGGTGCTCCGACCGTTCGACGACAGGGCCGCGGTGGAGGTGGCGCGCTGGTTCAAGCGCAAGGGCATGCGCGCGATCGGCGTGTGCTTCATCCACGCCTACGCGAACCCGGAGCACGAGCGCCGCCTGCGCGCCGTGCTCGCGCGCGAGTATCCCGAGGCCCACGTCTCGATCTCCTCGGACGTACTTGCCGAATATCGCGAGTACGAGCGCACGGTGACGACCCTGGTCGACGCCTTCGTGAAGTCGCGGGTGGCCGGCTACGTCGGGGCCATCCGGGCCCGCCTCGACTCGGAGCTCGGGGGCGGCGTTCCCTTCTACGTGATGAAGTCCAACGGCGGCATCATCTCCGGCGATGAGGTGGCCCGCCAGCCGATCACGACGATCCTGAGCGGACCGGCCGCGGGCGCGCTGGGGGCGAGCCTTCTGGCCCGGCACGCCGGCTTCGCCCGCGTTCTCACCGCCGACGCGGGCGGCACCAGCACCGACATCTGCCTCGTCGAGCACGACACGCCCGGCCTCACGACCGACGGCGCCATCGGGCGGTTCCCCATCAAGGTGCCGATGATCGACATCGTCACGGTCGGCAGTGGCGGCGGCAGCGTGGCGTGGCTGGCGCCCGATGGGAGCCTCAAGGTGGGCCCGCGGAGCGCCGGCGCCGATCCCGGGCCGCTCTGCTACGGGCGGGGCGGCGCCGAGCCGACGGTGACGGACGCGCAGCTCCTGCTGGGCCGGATCCCGCCCCACCTCTTGGGCGGCGAGATCCCGCTCTCCCGCGACGCCGCCACGGAGGGGATGGCGGCCTTGGGCCGGGCCCTCGGGCTCGACCCGGCGCGCACCGGCGAGGGCGTGCTCGAGCTGGCGGCGTGGAATCAGGCCAACGCGATCCAGCAGGTGAGCGTCAAGCGCGGACTGGACCCGCGCGACTACACCCTGGTCGCCTTCGGCGGCTCCGGGCCTCTGCTGGCCGGGCGGTTGCTCGACCTCCTGCACCTCCACGCGGCGCTCATCCCGCCCTCGCCCGGCAACGTCTCGGCCCTCGGCCTCCTCGTCGTCGATCTCCGGAACGATTACGTCCAGACGTTCGTCCGGCGGGAGGACCGGCTGGACCTCGAGGCGATGAACGGCCACCTCGAGCGTCTGGAGGCGCTCGCGCGCGCGGCGCTGAGCGCGGAGGGCTTCGCCGAGCATGAGATGCGCGTCGCGCGCAGCGCCGACCTCCGCTACTTCGGCCAGGCCTGGGAGGTCCCGGTCGAGTTGCCTCCGGGGCCGCTCGACGCCGCGGCCGCGCGCCTGGCCGCCGACCGTTTTCACTCGGCTCACGAGAACCGCTACGGCTACAGCTACCGTCGCGACGCCGGGGGCGCGCAGCACGCGGAGCGGCAGCCACCCGCGGAGCGCCAGATGATCGAGTGGGTGAACCTGCGCGTGACGGGGATCGGGCCCAGCGGGCGCCCCAAGCTCCGCGAGCTGCCGCCCGGCGATGGGCGGTCCGAGCGGGCGCGCCGCGGCTCGCGGCCGGTGATCTTCGACGGGCGGGCGCGCGAGTGTCCCGTGTACGATCGCGCGGCGCTCCTGCCGGGCGACGCGCTGCCGGGACCGGCCATCGTGGAGGAGTACGGCGCCACCACGGTCGTCTTCCCGGAGCAGCGCGCCGAGGTCGATCGCTTCGGCAACCTGATCCTGACGCGGAGGCCCTGGTGAGCCTCGGGTCCGTCGACCCGATCCTCCTGGGGGTCGTCGAGGGCACGTTGGCCTCGGTGGAGGCCGAGGTGGAGGCGGCGATCGAGCGCACGTCGCGGTCACCCATGATCCGCGAGGCACGCGACTTCCGGGCCGGGATCCACGACCGACGGTGCCGCAAGCTGACGGGACGCTCCTACTCGGCGCTCGTCCAGCCCGTGGTGCGTGACTTCCCCGTCGACACGATGCGTCCGGGCGACGTCTACTTCCACAACGACGTCTACGCCTCCGAGGGCGGCATCGGCCACCTGCCCGACCTCTGCGTGACCGTCCCGGTGTTCCACGAGGGCGAGGTCGTCGCCTTCGTCCAGGCTTTCGGCCACCACGACGACATCGGAGGCGCGGTGCCCGGATCGATGCCGTCGCACGCCACCAGCGCCTACCAGGAAGGGCTCATCGTGCCCCCCGTCAAGCTCTACGACGCCGGACGGCCGAACGCCGACGTCATCAAGATCCTGGTGCGGAACTCCCGGCTGCCCGACAGCCTGCGCGGCGACCTCGACAGCGAGGTGGCCGCCTGCCGGATGGGGGCGGAGCGCCTGGGCGGTCTCTTCCAGCGCTATGGCCGCGCCCCGGTGGAACGGTGCTTCGACGCCATCCTGGACAGGACCACCGCGACCTTCCGGCGCGAGCTCCTCAGCAAGATCCCGGACGGAACGTACGTGTGGGAGGACTATGCGGAGCACGACGGCGTCGATCCGCCGCGTCTGCACACGCAGCGGATGACGGTCACCAAGCGGGACGACCGACTGATCATCGACTTCACGGGCACCAGCCCGCAGGCCAAGGGCCCGATCAATCACGCCGGCGACTATGCCGACGGCGTCTTTCTCAAGAAATGGCTGGCGCCGATCCTGCGAAACCTCGCCGACACGCCCGAGCGCATGGCGGAACTCGACGTCAACGAGGGGGTCGTCCCGCTCATCGAGCTACGCTTCCCGCCGCCGGGCACGCTCCTGACGCCGGCCTTCCCGGCGCCGACGAACGCGCGCACGTTCGTGATCCTCCGGCTCCTCGGCATCCTGGCCGGCGCGCTCGCCAAGGCCGTGGGCGGCCGTTTGCCCGCGGACCAGGAGACGATCCGCTACACCGGGTTCCACGGCCTCGACGCCGAGGGCCGCTTCTACTTGATGCGCGAGGTGCTGGGCGGCGGCTCGGGCGGCCGCCCCTGGGCCGACGGTTCGGACACGATCCACATCGTCCCCGACAGCAAGAATCTGCCCGTCGAGTTCACCGAGACGCGCTTCCCCCTCCGCGTCGAGCGGCTGGCCCTGGCGCCCGACTCCGGCGGGCCCGGTCTGCGGCGGGGGGGTCTCGGGTATCTCAAGGAGGTCCGCGTCCTCACCGACGGCGCGTTCCTCTGCGTCGCCGATCGCTCGATTCTCTCGTGCTGGGGCCTCAAGGGCGGCCGAGCGGGGGCGCCGTTCCGGGTGACCGTCGATCCGGGCGGCCCGAACGAGCGCGTGCTTCCCGGCCTCGTCGACGACGAGCCCGTCCCGGCCGGAACGCTGGTCAGGATCGAGACGACGGGTGGGGGCGGCTGGGGCGACCCACTCGAGCGCGAGCCCGAGCTGGTCACCCTCGACGTGCTCCAGGGCAAGGTCACCGCGCGGGCGGCGCGGGAGGAGTATGGTGTGGTGCTGGTCCCCGGCGAGGATGATGAGCCCCTGATCGACCGGGCGGCGACCCGCGCGCTCAGGGACGAGCTCCGCGCGACGCGCGGACCGCGACCGTTCTTCGACCGCGGTCCGGGCTACCGGAGGCTGGCCGGACGCGACCACGCGGAGGTGGACACCCTGGAGCCCGACGGTCGATGACGCTCAACCCGATCACCGACCTCCAGCTCTGGCAGCAGATGCTGCTGTACGCGGCGCCGCTGATCATCGCGGCCATGGGCGAGCTCTTGATCGAGCGGAGCGGTATCCTCAACGTCGCCATCGAGGGGATGATGCTGGTCGCGGCCGTGGTGTGCTTCGTCGCCGCGTTCCAGACGGAGAGCCCGCTCCTCGGGATGGCGGCGGCCATGGCCGCGGCCGGCCTCATGGCCCTCGTGCTCGCGTACTACGGGATCACGCTCCGCGGCTCCCAGATCACCGTCGGGCTCGGGCTCTACGTCCTCGGGATCGGGCTCTCCTCGCTGATCTACCGGGTGGTGTTCGGCGTCCGCCTCACGCCGCCCCGGATCGCCACGCTCGGCCCGCTGCCCGTCCCCGGGCTCGCCGACATTCCGGTGCTCGGTCCCATCGTGTTCCAGCAGAACGTCCTCGTCTACGTCGCCCTGCTCCTCGTCCCCGCCGTCCACCTCTTCCTCTACGCGACACCGCTGGGGCTCAGGATCCGGGCCACCGGAGAGAACCCGCGCGCCGTCGACGCGCTGGGCATCGACGTCGCCGCGCTCCGCTACGGCGCCACCGTGGTGGGCGGCCTCCTCATCGGGCTCGGCGGGGCCTATCTTCCCCTGACCCTCACCGGAACCTTCAGCGACAACATGACGGCCGGGCGGGGGTGGCTGGCGCTCATGCTGGTGATCTTCGGTCGCTGGCAGCCGGGGCTCGCCCTGCTGGGCGCGTTTCTCTTCGCGTACGTGGAGTCGTTCCAGTTCAAGGTGGCCATGGGCACCAAGCTGGTGCCGCCCCAATTTCTGCTCATGCTCCCCTACGTGCTCGCCGTGATCGTGCTGATCCGCATCTATAGCGGCGCCCGAGCGCCGCGGGCGCTCGCGCTGCCGTACGATCGCGAGGCGCGAGGATGAACCGAGTCTGAGAAAGGAGACCATGCCATGCGCGAGGCGAGATTTCCGAGGCTCTTACTGGCGCTCACCATCGTGGGGCTGATGCTGGTCGGCGTCGCGGGCGCTCCGTCTCCGGCCGCGGCCCCGGGCAAGCGAAAGCTGGCCATGATCCTTCCCGGCCCGATCCAGGACGCCGACTTCAACGCCGTGGGCTACGTGGCGCTCCAGGAGCTGGCCCAGGCGTACGACCTCCAGGTCTCGCACTCGGAGTCCGTGGCCGTGGCCGACGCCGAGCGCGTGTCGCGCGAGTACATCACCTCGGGCTACGGCATCATCGCCTACCACGGCGGCCAGTTCCCCACGATCATGAAGAAGCTCGCCGCCCAGTACCCGAACGTGGTCTTCATCCAGGAGGGCTCGGGGCGGATGGCCGACGCGCCGGCCAACGCCTGGGTCATCGGCCGCAAGTTCTATCAGGGCCTGTACGTGCTGGGCGCCCTCGGCGCGCTCTCGACCAAGACCGGCAAGGTCGGCTTCGTCGGCGGCGTCCGCCTCCCCGACCTCGTCGCCACGGCCAACGCGCTCCAGCAGGCCATCCGGGACCACAACCCCAAGGCCTCGCTCATCTACAACTTCATCGGCGACTTCAACGACCCGGTGAAGGCCCGCCAGACGGCCGAGGCGCAGATCGCCGCCGGCGCCGACTTCCTGGTGACCTTCGTGAATCTCGGCATCTACGGCGTGGCCGAGGCCGCCAAGGCCGCGTCGAAGCCGGTGCTGGTGACCACGCTCTACACCGAGAAGTGGGACACGGCTCCGAAGAACATGACGGTCGCCCTCGTCTTCGACTTCACCAAGCCGTACAAGGACATCGTCGGGCGCATCCTCAAGGGCGAGAAGGGCGGGTATTACGAGATGCGGCCGGGCAGCGGGATGGAGCTGTCCGACATCCGCAACGTCCCGCCGGAGGTGGCCGGCAAGGTCCGCGCGGTGTTCCGGGAGGTGGTGGCCGGCAAGCCTCTCGCCGAGATCACGGACAAGACTCCGTAACGTCGTGGCGGGAGCGGCGCCGATGAGGGTGGAGATGCGCGAGGTGGCCAAGCGCTTCGGCGACACCGTGGCGCTCCGGTCCGTGGATTTCGCGGCGGCGCGGGGAGAGATCCACGGCCTCCTCGGTGAGAACGGCGCCGGGAAGACGACCCTGATGAACATCCTGAGCGGCCTCTATCGCGCCGACCGCGGCCAGATCCTGATCGAAGGAACGCCGGCCGCGATCCGGTCGCCGGAGGACGCGCTCCGGTACCGGATCGGGATGGTCCACCAGCACGTCGAGCTGATCGACAGCTTCACCGCGCTGGAGAACGTCCTCCTGGGGCGCGAGGGCTCGCGACTCTGGCTCCGGACGGAGCGCCACCGCGCGGCGGTGGAGGACGTCGGGCGCCGCTTCGGCCTCGCCGTCGATCTCGACACGGAGGTCAAGCGCCTCGCGGTCGGCGTGCAGCAGAAGGTGGAGATCCTCAAAGCCCTCTACCGCGGCGTGGACGTCCTCATCCTGGACGAGCCCACCACGATGCTCACGCCCCAGGAGGTCGACGTCCTCTTCGCGACGATCCGGACGCTCGCCGAGCGGGGCGTCACCGTCATCTTCATCACGCACAAGATCCGCGAGATCCTGGCCAACTGCGACCGGATCACCGTGATGCGCAGCGGCACTGTGGTGGGCACACTGGACCGCGCCGTCGCCGACGAGTCCCGGCTCGTCGAGCTGATGATCGGCCAGCGGATCGCGGGCGTCGGCGCGGAAGATCGCCCCCAGACCCGGGGCGGCCCGGTCGCCCTCGACGTCCGCGGGCTCTCGGTGGCGGCCGATCGTCGCACCCGCGTCGTGGAGGGGTGCAGCTTCACGCTCGCCTCCGGCGAAGTGGTGGGGCTGGCCGGCGTGGCCGGCAATGGCCAGCGCGAGCTGGCGGAGGCCCTGCTCGGGCTCCGCCGCCATGCTCAGGGCACGATCGTCGTCGCCGGCCGGGACGTGACCCGCGCCTCCGTGCGCGACCGGCTGGGGGCGGGGCTCGCCTATATCCCCGAGGACCGCATCGAGGACGGCCTGCTCCCGGGCCTCTCGATCGCCGAGAACCTCATGCTCGGGCTCCACCACTGGGCCTTCCCCCGACGGACGATCTTCGACCGGAGGATCGCGCGCGAGCTCACGCGGCAGGCGATCGACGAGTACGCGGTCCTGGCCCGGAGCGAGGACGCCCGGGCCGCCACGCTCTCCGGCGGCAACATCCAGAAGGTCCTGGTCGCCCGGGCCCTGGCTCTGGCCCGGCTCACGCGTGGCGTGGTCCTCGTCGCCATGAATCCCACCCGCGGCCTCGACGTGCGGGCCACCGACTTCGTCCGACGGAGGCTCCTGGAGTTCGCGCAGAAGGGCGGGGCCGTCCTCCTGATCTCGGAGGACCTCGACGAGCTGCTCCAGATCTGCGACCGGATGCTCGTCATGTCCCGGGGATGCCTGGTGGGGGATTTCGGACGCCAGGACTTCGATCCGTACCGCGTCGGGGCTCTCATGGCGGGCACGGGCGTGGAGCGAGGGGCCTGATGCCGGGCGCGCCCGCGGCTCCGGCGCCGATCGCGCGGCGGTTCGTCGCCGAGGCCCTGATCTATCTCGGGGCGGTCGGCCTGGCCGCGCTGGTGAGCGCGCTGTTCATCGTGGCCATGCGCGGCGACGTCCTGGTGGCCTTCCGGACGATGCTGGCCAGCTCGCTGGGGAGCCTGGGCGGGATCGCCCAGACGCTCAACAAGATCTCGCCGCTCCTGCTCGGCAGCATCGCCGTCATGCTCGGCCTGCGCGGCGGCTTCGTCAACATCGGCGTCGACGGCCAGATCTACGCCGGCGCGATCCTCACCACCGCGGTCGCGTTCGCCCTGGCCGCGTTGAACCTCGCGGCCTCCGTCCTGGTGCCGACCGTACTGGCGGCGGGCGTCCTCGGCGGCGCGATCTTCGGCGCCGTTCCCGGCGTCCTCCGCGCCCGCTGGGGCGTCAACGAGATCTTCGTGACCGTGATGCTGAACTTCGTCGCCTACTACCTCACGGAGTACCTGAGCACGGGCCCCTGGAACGACGCCACCAGCGGCGAGGCCATCACGCTGCCGATCCCGGCGGCGGCGAACCTGCCGATGCTGCTGCCGCAGGCGGGCGCGCACGCCGGCATCCTGATCGCGCTCGGCGTCAGCGTCCTCGTCGCGCTCCTCCTGACGCGGACCCTCCTGGGCTACGAGATCCGCGCCGTTGGCGCCAATCCGCGGGCGGCCCTCACCGGGGGGATCAGCGTTCCGCGGATCACGCTCATGACGCTGACGCTGAGCGGTGCCCTCGGCGGCCTGGCGGGGGCGATCGAGGTCTCCGGCTACCACAACCGCCTCATCCTCGGCCTCACCCCGGGCTACGGCGTCATGGCCATCCTGATCTCGGTTCTCGGCAAGAACAGCCCGCTCGGCGTCGGGATCGCCTCGGCCGCGGTCGCCGTCCTGATGGTCGGCGCCGACTCGCTCCAGCGGAGCGTGAAGCTCCCGGCCAGCGCCGGGTTCGTCTTCCAGGCCATCGTGGTCCTCTGCGTCCTCCTGGTGGAGGCGCGCTCGGCCCGGCGGACGCTCTGATGACCACCCGCCTGATCGGTGCCCGGATCCCTCGCCACGAAGACGAGCGCCTGCTCCGGGGCCTCGGCTGCTTCGTGGACGACGTCAATCCGCGGGGCGTCCTCCACGCGGCCGCGCTCAGGAGCGCGCACGCGAGCGCTCGCATCGTCAGCATCGACGTCACCCGGGCCCGGGCGGTGCCCGGCGTGCAGCTCGTGCTGACTGCAGCCGACCTCGGTGGGCTGAACGAGCCCGGGCCGCTCCTGATCCCGCACCCGGCGCTCACGCATCCACGCACCCAGCGGCCCCTGGCCATCGATCGCGTCCGCTACGTCGGTGAGCTGGTCGCCTTCGTGGTCGCCGAGCATCGCTATGTCGCCGAGGACGCCGTCGAGCTGATCGACGCTGTGTACGAGCCGTCGCCGGCCGTCACCGACCTCGAGCGCGCGCTGGATCCCGCGGCTCCGCGCGTCCACGAGGATGTTCACGCCAACCGGGCGGCCCGGGTTGTCCAGAGCGTTGGCGACCCCGAGGCCGCGTTCCGCCGCGCGGCGCGAATCTTGAAGGAGCGCCTGTGGATCGAGCGGAGCTGCGGGAGCCCCATCGAGACCCGGGGCGTCGTCGCCGAGTACGACCCGCGCGGGCGGTCGCTCCGGGTGTGGAGCTCGACCCAGGCCCCCTTGCCGATCAAGAACGGGCTGGCGCGCATCTTCGGACTCCCGGAGTTCAACGTTGACGTGATCGCACCCGACGTCGGCGGCGGCTTCGGGACCAAGGTCATGCTCTTCTACGCGGAGGAGATCCTGGTCCCCCTCGCCGCCATCCGCCTGGGCCGCCCGGTGAAGTGGACGGAGGACCGCCGCGAACATTTGCTCGCCGCGAACCAGGAGCGCGGCCAACTCCACCAGGTCGAGGTGGCGATCGACCGCGAGGGCCGGATCCTCGGGCTGCGCGACCGGTTCCTGCACGACACCGGCGCCTACACGCCCTACGGCATCGTCGTCCCGCTCATCACCTCGACCCAGCTCCCCGGCCCCTACCGCCTGCGGAACTACCATGTCGAGTTCGAGGTCGCCTACACGAACCGGGTCCCGGTGAGCCCCTACCGGGGTGCCGGGCGGCCGCACGGGGCCTTCGTGATGGAGCGCGTCATCGGCCTCATCGCGCGCGAGCTCGACCTCGAGCCGGTCGAGGTGCGGCGCCGCAACTTCATCCAGCCGGACGAGTTTCCGTGGGACGTCGGCCTCACGTTCCAGGACGGCGGCCCCACGCGCTACGACAGCGGCAACTACCCGGCCGGGCTCGACATGGCCCTCGACATGATCGGCTTCCTGGACTTTCGGGCGCACCAGGCCACGGCCCGCGCCCGGGGGCGCTGGCTCGGGCTCGGCGTCGGCTGCTACGTCGAGGGGACGGGCATCGGTCCCTACGAGGGCGCGCACGTGCGGGTCGAGCCGAGCGGCAAGGTCCTCGTCGCCACCGGCCTCGCGACCCAGGGGCAGGGGCACGCGACCACGTTCGCCCAGATCGCCGCCGACGCCCTCGGCTGCGATCCCGCCGACGTGACGGTGGTGACGGGCGACACGCGACGTTTCAACTGGGGCGCGGGGACGTACGCGAGCCGCGGTCTCGTCGTGAGCGGCACCGCGATCCACGCGGCCGCCCTCAAGGTGCGCGACAAGGCGCTCCGCATCGCGGCCGAACTGCTCGAGGTCTCGGCCCACGATCTGGAGCTGGTCGCCGGCGTGGCGCGGGTGAAGGGCGTGCCCGGTCGCGAGCTGACGCTCGGCGCGCTGGCCACCGTGGCCAACCCCATCCGCTACGCATCCGGCAAGGACGCGGCGGAAGCCGCGCTCCGTCTCGTCAAGCCGCGAGCCGGCGCGGTCCTGGCCGCGGGCGAGGAGCCCGGGCTCGAGGCCTTCGGCTACTACGCGCCGCCGCAGGCCACGTTCGCCAGCGGCTGCCACGCCGTCATCGTCGAGGTGGACGTCGCCACCGGCAGCCTCACGATCCTGCGTTACGTGGTCCAGCACGACTGCGGCACGATCGTGAACCCTACTGTCGTGGAGGGACAGATCCGGGGCGGCGTGGCGCAGGGAATCGGCGGCGCCTTTTACGAGAGGATCGTCTACGACGAGCGTGGCCAGCCGCTGACCACGAGCTTCATGGATTTCCTGATCCCGACGGCGATGGAGGTGCCGGAGATCGAGATCTGCCACACCGAGACGCCGTCGCCACTGAACCCGCTCGGCGTCAAGGGCGCGGGCGAGGCCGGCGCTATCCCGGTCCCCGCGGTGATCGCCGAGGCCATCGATGACGCGTTGGCGCCGCTCGGCGTCCGCGTCCGCGAGATGCCGCTCGACCCGGGCCGGCTGCTGGCGCTGATCGACGCCGCCCGCCCGTCTCGAGGATTCACCATTTCCTGACAGGAGGACGGACCGATGCACGCTCAGGCTTTCAAGGTTGGAATGCACTCCCCCGACGATGTCAGCGAGGCGGCGAAGCTCCTGGACAAGGGCGTCTTCCGCGCCGAGCACGTGGTGGCGATCCTCGGCAAGACCGAGGGCAACGGCGGCGTCAACGACTTCACGCGCGCCCTGGCGACGCTCTCCTTCCAGATGCTCCTGGCCGAGCGCGCGGGCCGCGCGCTCTCCGACATCGCCAAGCGCGTCCCCATCATCTGGTCGGGCGGCACCGAGGGCCTCATGAGTCCCCACGCGACCATCTTCACCCGCGAGCCGGATCGTGGCCGGGCGAGCGGGCAGAAGCGGTTCGCCGTCGGCACCGCCTACACCCGCGACCTCCGGCCCGAGGAGTTCGGCACCGCGGTCCACGCGCGCGTCGCCGCCGAGGGCGTGAAGGCCGCGCTGGTCGACGCCGGGATCGAGTCGCCCCCGGACGCCCACTTCGTGCAGATCAAGACGGGGGCCCTCACCACCGAGCGGATCCACGACGCCCGCGGCCGCGGGAAGCCCGTGGTGACCGGGGACACCTACAAGTCGATGGCCTACGGCCGGGCCGCCGCCGCGCTGGGCGTCGGCATCGCCACCGGCGAGGTCGAGGCGGCCAAGCTCTCCGACACGCTGATCGGCTCGGACTTCTCGGTGTTCTCCAACGTCGCCTCCACGTCGTCGGGCGTCGAGCTGATGAACTGCGAGATCATCGTCCTCGGCAACTCCACGCGCTCGACGAGCGACCTGGTGGTCGGCCACGCGGTGATGAAGGACGCCCTCGACGCCGCCGCCGTGCGGGAGGCGCTCCGGCGCGCGGGCCTGGCCGTCGAGTGCGAGCTGGCGGACGCCGACCGTGGCCGGCTCGTCAACGTCTTCGCCAAGTGTGAGCCCGATCTCACCGGCCAGACCCGCGGGCGCCGGCACGTCATGTTCGACGACTCGGACATCAACTACACGCGCCACATCCGGGCCGTGGTGAACGCAGTGATCGCCGCCGTCACCGGCGATACGATGTGCTACGTCTCGGCGGGGGCCGAGCACCAGGGGCCGGCCGGCGGCGGCGTGGTGGCGGTGCTGGCGGTCGCCCGGTGAGGGGACAAAGGAGAACAACATGACGTGCCGATCCAGATTTGCTCGACTCCCGGTGGCGCTTGTCACGCTGACCCTGGTGGTGGGGGCGTGGCTGGCGCCGGGTCCCACCCTGCCGGCCGCCAGCGGGAAGAAGATGGCCATGATCTTCCCCGGCTCCATCCAGGACGCCGACTTCAATACCGTCGGCTACGTCGCACTCCAAGAGGTGGCCAAGAGCCACGACCTGCAGGTCGCCTACTCCGAGTCGGTGGCCGTGGCCGACGCCGAGCGCGTCTCGCGCGAGTACATCACCGCCGGCTACGACATCGTCGCGTACCACGGCGGCCAGTTCCCGACCATCGCGCGGAAGCTGGCCGCGCAGTTCCCGAACGTGATCTTCATCCAGCAGACTTCGGGCGCGGTGGCGGACGCGCCCGCCAACGTCTGGACCCTCGGGCGGAAGTGGTATCAGGGGTACTACGTGCTGGGTGTGGTGGGGGCGCTCTCGACCAGGACCAACAAGATCGGATTCGTGGGCGGCGTGCGGATCCCCGACGTGGTCTCCTCGATCAACGCGGTCAACCAGGCCCTCCGGGACCACAACCCGAAGGCCCAGCTGGTGTGGAGCAACACCGGCGACTTCAACGACGGGGTGAAGGCCCGGCAGACCGCCGAAGCCCAGATCGCTGCCGGAGCGGACTTCATCATCACATTCGTCAACCTCGGCGTCTACGGTGTCGCTGAGGCGGCCAAGGCGTCGCCCAAGCCCGTGCTCCTGACGACCTTCATGACCGACAAGTGGGACGTGGCGCCGAAGCACTTCGCCGGCTCGCTCCTGGCCAACTTCCGCACGCCCTACCAGGAGATCGTCGGGCGGATCTTGAAGGGCGAGAAGAGCGGGTACTACGAGATGCGGCCGGGGAGCGGCATGGAGCTCTCCGAGCTCCGAAACGTCCCGCCGGAGGCGGCGGCCAGGGCCCGGGCCATCTTCAAGGAGGTCGCGGCCGGCAAGCCGGTGCCCGAGATCACCGACAAGGTGCCGACGCCGTGAAGGTGAAGCTCGCCGTCGTGCAGCCGAGGACGCGGCTCGGCCCGGAGGAGGAGACGAACGTCAAGGAGGCCGTGCGCTACATCGAGGCGGCGGCGCGGCGGGGCGCCCACCTCGTGCTCTTCCCGGAAACGTACCCGGGGCCCTGGACCGATCGGATCCGCTACGACCCCCTGGGGCCGCTGGCCGCTCAGGCGAAGGCCTCCGGCGTGTGGGTGGTGGCCGGCACCTCCGAGCCCGTGCCGGGGAGTGCCGACGGTTACTACAACGTGTGTCTCCTGATCGGCTCCGACGGCGACCTGGTCGGGAAATATCGGAGAACCAGTCCGCCGGGCCCGTACATCTACAAGGGCGGCCCGTTCTGGGACTTCAACTACACGCCGGCCGACGATCTGCCCGTGTTCGAGACCCCGTTGGGCACGATCGGCATCCTCATCTGCAGCGAGGTGTTCGTCCCCGAGCTCTCTCGGATCCTCGCGCTGAAGGGCGCGGAGATCATCCTCCTTCCCACGGGGCGGGTCGTCGATTTCAACGAGAACTGGCTGACGCTCGTCCGGGCGCGGGCGGTCGAGAACCTCGCCTTCACCGCCACCGGCCAGAACCTGATCGGCAACGAGGGGATGGCGATGGTGGCCTCGCCCGAGCGCGTGCTCGCCGAATCGAAGGAGGAGGGCATTCTCCTCGCCGAGCTGGACCTGGGGCGCGTGCGCGAGCTGCGGAGGCTGGCTCCGAAGATCAGCGGCTCGGGGCAATTCAAGACGATCCCGGGCATCGCGAGCTTCCGGCGACCGGAGGTGTTCCGGAAGAACGCGCCCGAGTGAGGCGGGGAGACGGGCAGGTGCGGCAGGGATCGCGGGACCACGCGGCACGCGTCCGCTGCCCGTCGCGGCTGGGCTCCACCTGGGGACGCGGGGTCCGTCGCCGGGCGGCGGGAACGGGTCCCGTCGACCCCTGCCGCACCTGCCCGTCTCCCCCACTAACCG